>JAYSCC010000347.1:0-4077 GCA_041915065.1 Zavarzinia sp. | reverse complement strand
TGGACATCTCGGTGATGCGCTGGGCCAGGCGTTCGGCCGCGGTGCCGACCCCGGGCAGGCCTTTGGGCCAGGCCGTCACCATCTTCCATTCCCGGTGTTCCTGGGCGATGGCATGGGCGGGCAGGGCGGCGAGGCCACCGGCCGCGGCGCCGCCCAGCAACGTCGTCTGCAGGAAGCGGCGACGCTTCGTGTCGATACGACCGGTCATGACACTCGTCCCCTGCGGCCCCCGCCTCACTCCTGCCCGGGCAGATCGATCCGCATGGGCTTCCAACCATCGGGCCCGAGTCCTTCGAGCGGCTGGTAGCGCGCCTTATAGACCATTTTGCGGCAACCCTCGATCCAATAGCCGAGGTAGACATAAGGCAGTCCCAGGGCCCGCGCCCGCTCGATCTGGCTCAGCACAACCAGGGTGCCGAGGGAGCGCACCGGCTGCTCGGGATCATAGAAGCTGTAGACCAGGGAAAGGCCGTCGGCCAGGCGGTCGATCAGGCAGGCGGCATGAAGCCGGCCGGCGGGGTCGCGGTATTCCGCGACATGGGTCTCGATCGGGCTGTCCTCGATCATGGCGGCATAGTCGAGGGCGTCCATCTCCACCATGCCGCCGCCTGGATGGCGGGCTTCGAGATAGTGGCGCAGCAGGGCGAATTGTTCCTCGGTCGCCAGCGGCGGCTGTTCGCGGAGCGTCAGGTCGGCATTGCGGGCAAGGACGCGGCGCTGGGTGCGCGAGGGCTCGAAGGCGGCGACGGGAACGCGGACAGAGACACAGGCCTGGCAGCCCTCGCAGGCCGGCTTGTAGGCGATGCCCTGGCTGCGCCGGAAGCCGGCATTGGTCAGGGCGTCGTTCAGCGCCACGGGATCGTCCCCGTTCAAGCGCGTGAACACTTTCCGTTCCTGCCGCCCGGGCAGATAGGGGCAGGGGGCGGGTACGGTCACGAAGAAATAGGGAAAGCGAACCGTCGAATGTTCGGTCAAGTGGGGCCCATCTTTCTTCTTGGTCTCAGTTGCAATTCGAAGACCTTCCGGGGGTGCTGTCAATCGGTGCCGTGCATTCCCGTCCAATGCGGTGGAACCTCGCGCCGAATGTCTGTCGCCCCGGTGATTTTAAGGGCGGGCCGGTTAGGAAATTGCTACGGCAAGGAGCGTGGCGGACGGCCTACGCGGGATCGTGGATTTCGATCACGAAGCTCTCGCCGCCCTTGGGCTGCCAGCCTTCGTTGATGTGGTCGCACAGGAAGCCGATGCAGGTATTGGCCTGGTAGCGATGGTCGTCCCGCGGGCCTTCGGTCATGTCGTCGGCGAAGATGCCGCGCACCATCACCGTGATTTCCTGGTCCGCCCGCCGCATGGCGATCACCCATTCGATGCCGGCGCGGCTCTCCGGGTCGTCTTCCACGAAGAAATGGGCGTGGAAGGCATCCTCGACCCTGAACATCCAATCGTCCGACAGCATGGCAGATCTCCAGCACCAAGACTTGACGGGACCGAATCCCCCGGCGAGCTTGGCGTCATGCCAGGATATGAACCCTCCTATTACGTCGCCAGCCGAAACCCGAGCCCGCTCCGTCCGTCGCTCGCCGGGCGCATCACGACCGATGTCGCCGTGGTGGGCGGCGGTTTCGCCGGGCTCTCGGCCGCCCTCGAACTCGCCGAACGGGGCTATCACGTCGCCCTGGTCGAGGCGAAGCGGATCGGCTGGGGCGCTTCGGGGCGGAACGGCGGGCAGATGCTGAACGGGCTGAACCCGTCGGTCGGCACGATCGAAAAACTGGCCGGGGCCGAGGCCGCCCGGGCGATGTGGGACATGACGGTCGAGGCGACCGACATCGTGCGCGGCCGGATCCGGCGCCACGCCATCCCTTGCGACTGGCAGCCCGGCTATGTCCATGCCGCGACCAGGCCGAGCCACGCCGCCGCCATGGCCGAGGACGTGGCCCTGATGGCGGATCGCTACGGCTACCGGAATCTCACCTATCTAGACCGTGCGGCCCTCGCCGATCATGTCGTTTCCGAGCGCTTTCACGGCGGGGTCTATGATTCGGGCAGCGGTCACCTGCACCCGCTGAATTATGCGCTCGGGCTCGCCGCGGCGGCCGAGGCGGCGGGCGTCGCCCTCTACGAGCAGAGTCGGGTGGTCGACGTCCGGCCGGGCCCGCGTGCCCTGATCAAGACCGAGGGGGGCGAGATCGACTGCGCCCATGTCGTGCTGGCGGCCAATGCCTATGTCGGTGCGATCGCACCGAAGCTCGCCCGCACGATCATGCCGGTGGCGACCTTCATCATCGCGACGAAGCCCCTCGGCCAGGCGGTGGTGGAGCGCTTGATGCCGTCGAACGCCTGCGTCTCGGACAGCAATTTCGTGCTCGACTATTTCCGCCGCTCGGCTGATCACCGCATCCTGTTCGGCGGCGGCGCTTCCTATTCGGGCCGCACCGGCCCGCAGGAACCCTTCCTCATGCGGGCCAAGCTGGCGCGCACCTTCCCCGAGCTGAAGGACGCCGGGATCGAGTATTTCTGGGGCGGCCTGGTCGACATCACGGCAAACCGGATGCCGGATTTCGGCAGCTTCGGCCAGAACGTCCATTATCTCCAGGGCTTCTCCGGCCATGGCATTGCGCTGGCCAACCTGGCGGGGCGCTTGGTCGCCGAGGCGGTGGCAGGCCAAGCCGAGCGATTCGACGTCTTCGCCCGCGTGAAGCATCGGCCCTTCCCGGGCGGCAGGCTGCTGCGCACGCCGCTGCTCATGGCGGCGATGAGTTGGTTCCGCCTGCGCGACCTTCTGGGCTGAAACGGCCCGGGTTCAGCCGCCGGTCACCGGCGGGAAAATGGCAATCTCGTCGGCCGGACCGACGGCGGTCTCGTCGGTCGCGAAATCCTGGTTGACCGCGATGCGCAATGCCTTCCGGTCTTCCAGTGCCGCGGCGTGGCGCGGGCTCAGGCCCTTCAGGTGGTCGAGCAGGGCGCCCACGGTGCCGACGCCGGCGGGCGGGGTCACCGCTTCCTCGCCCGTACCGACTTTTTCCCGCACCCAGGCGAAATAGAGCACGCGCATCTCAGGCTTCCCGGCTGGTCATATGCTTCAGGCCGGCGCGGAGGTAGTCGTAGCCGGTGACGATGGTGAGGCCGGCCGCGAGCCAGAGGCCCCAGAGGCCGATCGTCTCACTCGGGATCGCGGCCGGCGAGGCCTTGCCGACCATGAGGAAGCCGAGCGCCAGCATCTGCACCGTGGTCTTCCATTTGGCGAGCTTGGACACCGGCACGCCGACCCGGATCTCGGCCAGGAATTCGCGAAGGCCCGAAACCAGCATCTCCCGGCACATGATCACGACGGCGGCGATCACGGCGAAGCCGTCGATCTGGCGCATGGCGACCAGCATCAGGATCGCCGAGGCGACCAGCAGCTTGTCCGCCACCGGATCGAGGAAACGGCCGAGGGGCGAGACCTGATTCCAGGCTCGCGCCAGCCAGCCGTCGAAATAATCGGTGATCGAGGCGGCGGCGAAGAGCCCGAAGGCGACCCAATTGCCGACCGGGAAGTCCAGGAAGAAGGCCGCCACCATCAAGGGGATCACGACGATCCGGAACAGGGTCAGCAGGTTGGGCAGGTTGGTGATCATCGCAGGGTGCCGGTCAGCCTTTTTCGTTGAAGTGATCGTATACGAGCTTGGCGACGGTTTTCGAGATGCCCGGTACTTTTTCGAGATCGGCGAGCCCGGCGCGCGACGCTTCCTTGGCCGAGCCGAAATGGTGGAGCAGGGCGCGCTTTCGCGCCGGTCCGACACCCGGAATCTCGTCGAGGGCGGAACGCACCGCCTCCTTGCCCCGCTTGGCCCGGTGGGTGCCGATGGCGAAGCGATGCGCCTCGTCGCGCAGGCGCTGGAGGAAATAGAGCACCGGCGAGCGCTGTTCGAGCGAGAATTCCGGCTTGCCCGGGCGGAAGAATCGCTCGCGCCCGGCATTCCGGTCCGGCCCCTTGGCGATGCCGACCAGGGGCACGTCCTCGATCCCGAGGTCGCGCAGGATGCCGAGGGCAGCCGAGAGCTGGCCGGCACCACCGTCGATCAGCACGAGATCCGG
>JAYSCC010000346.1:1971-4080 GCA_041915065.1 Zavarzinia sp. | reverse complement strand
GGGGTGCTGGGTGACGTGCTGTCGGCGATCCTGAATCCGGTGCTCGACCTGCTGACCACCATTCTCTCGGTCACCCTGACGCCGATCCTGGATGCCTTGGTCGATCTTTTGTTGAATACGCTCGGCCTCAGCGTCGGCACCGCCGACGTCGCCGTGATCAATCTGGAGTGCAACAATGCGAAGCTGGTGCCCTAAGCGCTCGAGGCGCGCTGATGGCGAACGCGGCGTCGCCATCATCGAATTCTCGATCGTCAGCGGCCTGATGGTCCTGCTGCTGCTAGGCATCATGGCCTATGGCGAAATCTTGGCGAACTACGTCCAACTGAAATATGCGGTCGGTGAACTGTCGCGCCAGATCGCCACCGGGACCAGCACGGCCGATCGTCAGAGCCGCTATACCGCGGCCAAGGCGCAGATCCTGAATACCAGTAGCCTGAACGCCGACTGCGTCAGCATAACCGATCCGAGCTTGGTCCCGGGCACGGTCCGGCTCGAGGCGACCTACAATCTGAACGGTACGGGCTGCCGCCGGATGCCGAGCTTCTTCCTGCCAATGCCGAGCCAGTTGGTCGCGACCAACGAATTCACTGTGCAGTAGGGCGCCGGAGCGGAAGGGGCGGGGTGCATGGGGGGATCGCGGGGCATTGACAAACAGGGGGAACGCGGCGTTGCCGCCATCCTCTTCGCCGCCAGCCTGTTCATTCTGATCGGCATGGTCGCCATGGTGGTCGACCTCGGATACGCCTACTTCCAGAAGCAGCGCCTCCAAGATGCCCTCGATCTGGCCGCGATCGCCGGGGCGCGGTCGCTGACCAATGGTACCGGCAATCAGGTCGCCGCGGTCAATGCGGCTCAGTCCGCAATCGATCTGAACTACGGCGCGTCGGAGCATCTGACCGTGGCTTCGGGTTGTGCCGCGCCGGCGGTGGAAGGCGTGATCAACCTCTGCCTCGGCAGCTATGACGCCGGGACCGCGAACAATCGGCCGGCCCTGGCGAGCCGATTCACGTCGCAGGGCTCGAGCTGCACCACCTGTACGGCCGTCCGCCTCTTCGCCCACAGCGAGACGCCGAGTTTCTTCGCCCGCATCTTCGACGTGTCTGTGCTCGACATCGGCGCTGTCTCGACCGCGGTGAAATCCGGCACACCGTTGGCGCGGCTGACCATCCGAAGCTCTCTCGCCACCTTGAACAGCAGCCAGTCGGCCCTGCTCGGCCCGGTCTTCGGCCTGCTCGGCGGCGGTGTCAACGTCTCGGCGGTGAGTTGGACCGGGCTGGTCGGCGCCGATGTCAACCTGCTCTCCTATCTCGACGGCTTGATCAGCGGCGGCGGGCTCGGCGTTTCGATCGCGGCCGGCGATTACACCAGCCTGCTCAATACCTCGATCAGTGTCTCGCGCCTGCTCTCCGGCGTCGTCAGTGCGGTCGGCCAGAACAGTACGGCGGGCCTGGCACTCAACAGTTTCATCGGCTCCATCTCGGCCGGCATCAAGTCGACCACAGTTCAGCTCGGCTCGCTGATCGACCTTCAAACCGGCACGCCGGCCGCCGGGCTCGACACCAATATCGCCCTGCTCGATCTCCTCCAGGGTGTCCTGGTCGCGGCCAATGGGGCCTCGGCGCTCAGCACGACCGGCCTCACCCTGAGCACGACCGGGGTTTCCAGCCTGCTCAATTCGGTCGGCGGTTCGCTCTCCAATTACGGCACGCTGTCGTCCCTGCTCTCGGCGCTCTCGCCGCTCACCAGCATCCTGGGAGGGGCCGCTACGGTCACCGTGAAGCTCAAGGTGATCGAGCCGCCGCAGCTCTCGGCGATCGGCAATCCGGCCGATGCCAAGGCAGCCGCCGACAAGCGGGCCGGGGCCGGGGCGATCTATGTCCGGACCGGGCAGATCCGCCTCTATGTCTCGATCCAGCTACCGATCCTGAGCAGTCTCAGCAATCTCGTCTCGGCAGTGCAGACATTGACCGGTTCGTCCGGGCTGATCAGTCTGTTGAACAGTGTGCTCAGCCTGAACCTTTTCGATCTGTTGACCGGACTGCTGCCCATCCCGACGGTCAAGAGCCTGCTCGACATCAAAATTCTGCCGCAGCCCCGGATCGACGTCAG
>JAYSCC010000346.1:0-1959 GCA_041915065.1 Zavarzinia sp. | reverse complement strand
TGTCGATCAACGCAGCGTCCAGTGTGGGCTTGGTGAACGTCGGCACGTTAGACCCGACGACGGTGTTCTCCTCCACTACACCCCCCTCGGTCAACCCGGTGACGATCATTGATATCGGGACCAAGTCCTGCACCGTGACCTGTCTTCTGGGCCTCTGCGGGACGTCCAATTGCGGGGCGCATCAGGCGCTGACCGGTGGCGGCCTCGGCCTCTATGCCAATGCCACGGTCGCCGGATCACAATATGCTTACACCTATTCGGCCCTGCCCAAGCTCGACGAAGCGACGAACAACTACCATTCGTTTTCGATCAGCAACGTTATCAGCAGCCTGAAAACGACCCTGGCGGGTCTGCATGTCGATTCTTACAAACCGGCTTCGGGCAATGCCAACCTGATCAGCACGCTGCTGACCGGTACCGCAACCCTGATCTCGACGATCGTGTCGATCCTCAATCCGGTGATCACCCTGCTCGCCGCAGTACTCGATCCGATCGTGAATTTCCTGCTCAACCTGCTCGGCCTCGACGTCGCCAATATCGACGTCGGCGCCAACATGACCTGCGACGCCGGGGCACGCCTCGCGAATTGACTTTCGTGCTGCCGTTAAGGGGGTGTCCACGGTTCCGTGGCTGAATGGTCCGGGATGAACGCTGGATCGGCGCCGCGGGACACGGAATGAGTGCGAGACGCAGGATGGAGGACGGGAACGAGCGCGGCGTCGCCGCGCTGCTCTTCATCGCCGGGCTTTCCGTCCTGATCGGTATGATGGCCATGGTGATCGACCTCGGCTACGCCTATTTCCAGCGACAGCGCTTGCAGGATTCCCTGGACCTCGCGGCGATCGCGGCGACCCGCGTGCTCGGCACATCGGCTGGCAACGGGGCTGCGGCGGTCCAGGCCGCTCAGGCTGCGCTCGATCTCGACTATACGGGTGGGCAGCATCTGCAGGTGGTGGCGGGTTGCGGTGCGCCGGCGGCACCGGGGATCGTCACTCTCTGCCTCGGGACCTATGATTTCGGGGTGCCCGGCAGTCGCCCGCGGCCGGATCAACGCTTCATCGCGCAGGGGGCGAGCTGCGCCGATTGCACCGCCGTCCGCCTCGACGGCGGGGCGACGGCGCCCATCTTCTTCGCGCGGATCTACGATGTCGCCGCGGTCGATGTCGGTGCCCGGTCGGTCGCGGCCAAGCCGGGCTCGCCGCTCGCCCAGCTCACCATCCGCAGCACGCTGGCGAGCCTCGACAACGATGCCCTGGACCGGCTGTTCGGCCTGCTCGGCGGCAAGGTCAATCTGACGCTGGTCGGCTGGGATGGGCTGGCCAACGCCAAGCTGGATCTGCATTCCTTCCTGGACCGGCTCATTCTGCGTAACGGCGCGTCGTTGAACCTCCAGGCCGGCGACTATGCCGCGGTGCTCGACGCTTCGTTGAAGGTCTCCGAACTGCTGGCGGCGGCGATCGAGGTCCTCGGTCCCGGCACGACGGCGGGCCTCGCCTTGCAGACGGTGGCGACGGCGACGGCCGCCACCGTCGGCCCGGCCCTGATCCGGGTCGGCGATGTCGTCGCGGTGCAGTCCGGCCTGCCCGATTCGGCGCTCGACCTCGACCTCGGCGTGCTCGACGTCCTCGAAGCCTTCTTCCTGGCGGCGAACGGCCGCAACGCCCTGGCGGGCGAGATCGTGTTGTCGGACGATGGCATTACCGCCCTGCTGCAGGCGCTGGGCGGTGGCCAGCCCGGCCATGCGCTGGCCCAGGCGTTACAGGATTACGTTCCGCACACCAATCTCTTTGGCGGCGTCGCTACGGTCACCCTGCGCTTCGCCGTGATCGAGCCGCCCCGCCTGTCGGCCATCGGCAATCCCGAACGGGCGAAGCAGGCGGCCGACAAGAAGACCGGGGCCGATGCGATCTATGTCCGCACGGCGCAGATCCGTGTCCACCTGTCGGTCGATCTGCCGAT
>JAYSCC010000345.1:0-4084 GCA_041915065.1 Zavarzinia sp. | reverse complement strand
AACGTCTCGTCCTGCTCGCCGACCACGGTCCGCGCCCCGATGTCGATCGGCAGGTCCAGAGCGACCGCCAGCATGTGGACGAGGCCGTCGCGCAGGCTGCTGCGGTCGGAATGCCCCTCCCCGCCTTCGATCTTCGGCAGAATCTCCAGGACGCAACCGTCGGCGGCGACGATCCCGACAACCTGCCGGGCGCCGAGCCCATGGCGGCCGTGATGCAGGACCCGGTCACCGTCGGCCCCTGCCAGAGGCGAGTGCCGCGCCACCGCTGCCAGGCGCTCAGCCGCCCAGGCGGGGACACAGTCCTCACCGTCCCCATGAGGCAGAGTCTGCCATTCCAGGATCGACCGCCTGATCACGAGAAGCCCACATAGGCGTCCGCGGCGAAGCGTTCGCGAAGCGACCAGCGCCAGCGGACTGGCGTATCGCCATCCGCGTCGAGACCGGCAGGCGCTCGCAATTCCCGGCGCTCCAAGAATCTCTCGCCCTTCGCGTCGCCCAGCACGGCCGCGACTTTGTTCCAGTCTTCGTAAAAATATTCAGCGAGCAGGGGAATCACACGGTGGCGCATCCGCGCGTCGATCTCCGCCCGGCTGGAACAGCCGATGAAATAAGCGTGACCGATCTGGTGTTCGCGGTCGAAGAGATATTCGATCCGCTCGTTCAAAGCGGAGAGCAGCGCGCGGAGCGGCACACCATCCACCTCCGCCGGCAGGACGGCCGGATCCGGCATCAGCTCTTCGAAAATGAAGCGGCGCCGCAGGGCGGTGTCGAGCAGGGCGATCGAGCGGTCGGCCGTGTTCATCGTGCCGACGATATGGAGATTGGCGGGAACCCCGAAGAGCTCCCCGGAGTATGGCAGCTTCACCCGGAGCTCGTTCTCCGCGCCGATCCTCTTGTCCGGTTCGAGCAGCGTGATCAGTTCTCCGAAGACCTTGGAAATGTTCGCCCGGTTGATCTCGTCGATGATCAGCACATAGGGCTCCGGGACGCCTGTGGTTGCGCCGACGTCGCCGCCGGTCGCGACGATCTGTTCCAGCGCGTCCCAGTCGACGTAACGGCTGTTCAGTTGGTAGGTCGAGACTTGGCTCAGCACCTTGCCGTAGATCCTCTCGCGCGGCAGGCTCTCGTCGGAATGCCAGAGCCATTTGACCGGGCGACGGTGGTTGTACTCGCCGCCCGGGTCCGGCTGGAACCGATAGGGGCCGGTAATCTCGCCGATCGCCCGGAATTTCCGGTTGCCATCGGAAATCACTACGAGGCAGCCGACGTCCATATAGATCCGGAAGGTGCACATCTGGGCGATGTTGGGGTCGTTGGATCCGGCATCGGGATGGTCCTGGCGCCAACGCTCCTTGATCGCCTCGGGTTTGCCGAAGCGGGGATCCGACCAGTCGACATCACCGCCCCACCCGAGCACGACGTAACCGTCTCGGATCGCGTCTTGATAGATCGCGTCGTCTTCCGCCGCCCAGCTTCGGCCGAGCGACATCTTGAAAATCTTACGGCCGCGATCGACGAGCGGCGCGTCCGCCCGCATCGCCGGGCCATGATTCTCGGCCGCCAGCTTGGCGATCTGCTTGAAGATTCCGTCTTGGGGCTTGAGGCTGAATCCCGTTCCAGCCGCGCTGCCGTCTTCCCCGTCCTCGCCGACCACGGGCCTCAGCCCCTCGACAAATTCCTCGTAGGCGAAGGACTGATGGAAGGTGACGAAGCCGATGCGGCCCTTGCGGTGCAGGGCCTGATAGGCTTCCATCAGCGCTCGCCGATCCTCCGGTGCCGCGCCGTTGCACAAATCGACGGCGACGCGGGCGGTTGCATAGGTCTTTCCGGTGCCGGGCGGGCCGTGAAGGATGATGTTCCGGGCCTCTGCCGTCGCGGACGCCGCGGCGGCGGTATCGCCTTCGTCCGGATCGACGGCCGTGCCGGATAGATTTCCGACGATCTCGAAACCTAGTTTTTCGAGGTGTTTGCGCGCGTCGGTGCCGTTGCAGTCCCTGGGCCCCAGGGCTTCGCCACCCGGCATGAAACCGTAGGCGACGCCGAAAATCGCCTTCGAAGGATATTGCTTGCCGTCGCGGACAGCCCAATAGGTAATCGCCGGATCGAACCCGTGGCTGCGGAGGAAGGCATCCACGCCCAGAGCATCGCACTCGTCCATCGCCTTGTTTACGGCAGCGAGGTCGGGCCTCTGCGACCGGCCGGTACGGGAGACACCCTCACGGAAGTTCCGGTAGAAATTGACTGCCGTGACCATGCCGCTGAGGGCGACATAGGGGTCACCGGTCAGCTCCAACTTCGACGGGTTCGGTTTGCCTTCGGCCCGATTCTTCGTCGAATAGGCGAGGCTGCGCGCGACACTGTCGAGCCGATCTTGGTCATAGAGCCGGTCGAGGTCGCCGTAGGCGGCATCCAGCCGCCGGGCTTCCGACAATTTGGTGCTGACCGTGTTGGGCTTGTAATTCGCCTCAAGCCATTCACGAAACCCGGCTTCGTTCATGTCCAGTTCCGCTCGCTCGTCTGTCTCGATGCCCCACCGGCGCGATGCGGCGGGCCCCATAGTTCTACCGATTCGAGCAGAAGTGGTGCAACCGGCGGATCGAGGCCGCCGCCTCATCCGCGCCTGGGCGGCAGCGGTACCAGGGCGGAGACGCGGGCACGATAGGCGGCATAGGCCGGGCGGCGTTCGAGGCTGCGCTGTTCCATGAGGGGGATCGAGGCGAAGACGAACATCGCGCTGATCGCCAAAGCGCCGGGCAGGATCCAGAGCCATTGCGCCGGTGCCGCCGCCAGGCCGAAGAGCATCAGCCCCCACCAGAAAGCGGCCTCACCGAAATAATTCGGGTGGCGCGACCAGGCCCAGAGGCCGCTCTGGATGAAGCTGCCGGGCGTGCGGCGGACGATGAAGGCGTGGAGCTGGAGATCGGCCAGCGTCTCGACCGCGATGGCGCCGAAGGTGACCACGAAGGCCAGGACGTCGAGCCAGCCGAAGGGTGCCGTGCCGAAACTCATGACGGCATAGAGGGGCAGGCAACCGAGAAAGACTTGGAGCGTCGGGAACAGGTGGATGCCGGCGAAATCGGCCGCCACGGCCGCCCGCCCGGCCTTCTGCCGAACCAGGGGATAGCGCCAGTCTTCGTGCCCCAGGCCGCCCCAATGGACGGCCCAATTGGCGGTCAGGCGGATGCCCCAGAGCCAGACGAGGCCGATCACGCACCAGGCCCGCAAGGGATCGACCGGCCCGCCCGCGGCATACCAATAGAGGGCGAGCAGCGGCGGAATCACGCTCCAATAGGGGTCATAGGTGCTGGAATTGCGGTAGAGCCGGCTGAAGCCGAAGACCACCGCCGTGGCCGCGACATCGGCCAGAAGGGCATCGAAGGGCGGCGCCAGCAGGCCGGCGCCGAGCACGGCCGCGGCCACCGCGAGGCCGGCGGCATAGGCCAGCCCGACCGCGAAAAAATCCTTCGTCCTGCCGGCCATCGCTCGCCCCCGTTTCATCCCGCCGGCAGTGTCGGCCGCTGCCGGCGGGATCGCTACGTCCGGATGGACGGGGCCTCAGGCCGCCTTGGCCAGGGCGGAGCCCCAGACCTCGACATAGTCGCGCCGCTCGATCCGGCGGGCGGGTCGCCGTTCGACCAGGGCGGCGAGGCCGGTTTCCGCCAACAGGGCATCGACCGGGCCGCGCGCCTCCGGCGCCAGCGCGTCGTAAGCGTCGGTCACCCGTTGCAGCATCCACAGGGGATAGTGGCGCATCGCCTGGACATGAGGCACGCCACGGATGACCGGCGCGATCGAGCCGAGGCTGCCGCGCTTGCCACGCGGGAAGATCGCCGCCCCTTCCGCGACCTCGTTCCGGGCCAGCCAATGGTTCACCGCCTCGACAGTGGCGAGCAGTTCGGGCAGGTAATCCCGCGCGATCAGGCGGAGCAGCTCCTTCGCCGTCTCCGGTACCGCGTCACCGGCGAGGAATTCGGGCGGGAGATCGGGGAACTCCGGCGTGTCGACCTCGACCGTGTTCATCCGTTCGACCCAGCGTTGCAGACGGTCGGCGTGGCGGGCCATCAGGAAGGCGGGATAGGGATCA
>JAYSCC010000344.1:0-4091 GCA_041915065.1 Zavarzinia sp. | reverse complement strand
GGCGTCGACCGGCTGGGCGCCGACCAGGGCCCATTTGCCCTGGATGATGAAGGTCGGCACGCCCTGGATGCCGATCTGGCGTGCCAGCGCATCTTCGCGCCGGATCAGTTCGACGTCGCCATCTCCGGTCAGCAGTTCGGCGACCACGTCCGCGTCCATGCCGGCGGCCGCGGCGGCGGCGACCAGCTCGCCGTGATCGCCGATGTCACGCCCTTCGGCGAAATAGCGCTGGAACAAGTCCTCGACCACCGTGGCCTGGACGCCGGCCGTGCGCGCCCAACGGATCAGGCGGTGGGCGTCCAGGCTGGAGGGCATGCGCTGGATCGCGTGGAAGTCGAAGGGAATGCCCTCGGTCTCGCCGATCTCCAGGAGCGGTTTGTGCAGGTCCTTGCGGTCGCCGAATTTGGCCGCGATGTACTGGCGCCGGTCCATGCCTTCGGGCGGCATGTCCGGGTTCAGCATATAGGCCCGCCAGATCCGCTCGACGGCGATTTCCGGCAGGGCCTCCATCGCCCGGTCGAGCCGGCGCTTGCCGATCCAGCACCAGGGGCAGACGACGTCGGAGACGATCTCGATCTTGACCGGTTCGCTCATTCGCGGAGCTTCTCCTTCAGCCAGGCCCCGGCGGAAGCGATGGCGTCGCGCCCTTCGCTCAGCATGGGGGCGAAGAAATGCCAGACATGGATCATCTGCGGCCAGACTTCGAGCCGCGCCTCGACCCCGGCGGCGCCCAGCACCCCGGTGAGACGGACGGAATCGTCGAGCAGGCATTCGGCCGAGCCGACGTGGATCAGCACCGGCGGCAGGCCGGTCAGATCGGAATGAAGGGGGGAGGCCATCTCGTCGCCCACCGGCCGCCCGGCCAGATAGATCGCCGTCATCATGTCGAGCCGCGCCTTGCCGATCATCGGATCGACCGAGGCCTTGGCCGCCATCGACGGCAGGTTGTTGGCCAGTTCGACCCAGGGCGAAATGCAGAAGGCGGCGCCGGGCAGCAACATGCCGGCATCGCGCGCCGCCACCATGGTGGCGATGGTGAGGCCGCCACCCGCCGAATCGCCCGAGAAGGCGACCCGGCTCGGCGCGAAGCCGCGGTCGAGCAGCCAGCGCCAGGCGGCCAAGGCGTCCTCGACGGCGGCGGGGCAGGGATGTTCCGGGGCCAGGCGATAGTCGATCGCCAGCACGGCGACGCCGGCCGCCGCGGCGATGCTGCGTGCCAGCCGGCGGTGGGTGTTGAGCGAGCCCAGGCAATAGCCGCCGCCATGGAGATAGAGGATGGCGGCCGTGGCATCGGCGCCGGCGGGCACGGTGAATTCGGCGTCGCGCCCGGCGATGCTCAGCTTCTCGACCGTGGCGCCGTCATCGGCGTCGACCGGCGGCGCCAGCGTCTCGTAGAGCACGCGCATGTCTTCGAGCGGCGTTTCCAGCCGGTCCGGAATAGCGGACAAGGCGCCACGCACCAGCGACATTTCCTGCAGGCTCACGATTTCTCTCCCTTATGGTTATCGTTGTGGGCCGCATGGTTGCCTGTCGGCCGCCGCCGGGCAAGGGCTCAGATGACGACGTTGCGCAGGAGCCGCAGGGGGCCGTCGCCGGCATTCTCGAAGATGACCGGGCGCGTGCTCGGATAGGCGGCGGACTGGCCGGCTTCGAAGTGCAGGCGCCGGTCGGGAAAGACCAGGGTCAGCCTTCCTTCGACGACATAGACCATCTCGTGCCAATCGCCCGGATCGGCCGGCGATTCGTAAGTGTCGCCGGGCGCCAACTCCCACAGCCAGAGTTCGGCCTGGCGCCGCGCCGGCACCGATTGCAGCAGATGGGCCTGCGATCCGGCCGCGCCGCCTTGCCAAGCGAGGACGGGGGAAGTCTCGTCGGCATCGACGATCAATGCCGGCAGCAGGACGCCCAGGGCATCGGCGATCCGGTCCAGGGTCGACAGGCTGACGTTGCTCTCGCCCGCCTCGATCGCCACCAGCATGCGGCGGGAAACGCCGGACGATTGGGCGAGGGCTTCCTGGCTCAGGCCGGCGGCTTGGCGCAGCCGGCGCAGATTGGCCGCGAGATGGCGGAGGACGGGGGCTTGACTGTCCATTCTGTGCAATATATTGCTCAATTTGCGCAGTTTACTGCACATGGGGCGGAGGCTCAAGAATGGCGAGCATGGAGACGACGGCCGGCCGGCAGGGCTGGGACGCGGGCGTGCCGCGCCTTGCCGTCGCCGTGCTGCTCTTCGTCACGCTGATCTGGGGTTCCTCCTTCCTGATCATCAAGACGGCGCTGGAGGTTTCCGGGCCGCTGTTCTTCCAGGGCCTGCGCTACGCCTTCGCGGCCGTCGCCCTCGGCCTGGTCGCGGCGCCGAAATTCGGCCGGCTGACCCGGCTCGAATTCGGCATCGGCGTGCTCACCGGGCTCGCCGTCGCCCTTGCCAACGGCTTGCAGGCGCTCGGGCTCGAGAGCATTTCGAGCAGCAAATCGGCCTTCCTGACTGCCCTCTATATCCCGCTGGTGCCGCTCGCCCAATGGGTCTTCCTGCGCGACCGGCCGGGGACCGCGGCCTGGATCGGCATCGCCATGGCTTTCGCCGGCAGCACGCTGCTCGCCGGCCCGGGGGTGGACGGCTTCGACCTCGGCCAGGGCGAGGTGATGACCATCGTCTGCGCCGTGGTGATCGCGTTCGAGATCGTGGCGATCGGCGCCTTCGCGGCAAAAGTGGACAGCCGGCGCGTCTCCTGGGTCCAGCTCGTGGTGATCGCCGTGGTTACTTTCGCTGCCATGCCCCTCAATGGGGAGGGTATGCCGGGGCCGAGCCTGACGCTGCTCCTCTGCGCCGGCGGCCTCGGCCTCGGCAGCGTGGTGATCCATGTCGCCATGTATTGGGCGCAGCGCCGCCTGTCGCCCACCAGGGCCACCCTGATCTATGCGACCGAGCCGGTCTGGGCCGGCATCATCGGGCGGCTGGCGGGTGACCGCCTCGGCACCGGCGGCTTCGTCGGTGCGGCGCTGATCGTCGCCAGCGTCGGCCTCGCCGCGCTCAGGCGCGGAGGAGGTGCAGGGGGCGGAAAAACGCCAGCACCGCAGGATCGTTGATGAAGCCGATATTGTAGGGGTGTTCGGCCGCCAGCACCGGATAGTGCCGGGTGCCGGGCAGGTCGCGCAGGGCCTGGGCGAAGGCACCGAACAGGAGCAGGCGTGCTTCCGGCCGGGCGGCATGGAGGCCGGCCAGGAAACGATCCATGAAGGGCCGCCAGGCCTTGGCATCGCGCGCCTTGTTGGCGGTCAGCACGGGGATCGCATTGATCGCCAGGATCCCGGCCGCGCGGAGGTTGCGGAACAGTGCGTCCAACGTCGGCACCAGGCCGAGAGCGGCGGGGTCCAACGCGGCAATCTCGGCCGCGGCGGCGGCAGGCGAGATCAGCCCTTCGGCGACCAGCAGCATCTTCATGATATTGCGGAGCGAGGTCGCCCGGTTGACCGGTTTGGCGAGCCCGCCGGGCGCCCAGAGCGGGCCGACGGCGCCATCGTTAAAGGCTTCCCCGATCGCCGAGGCGGCGCGCGGATAGGGCGATTCCCCGATCAGCACGGCTTTGACGCCGTCGAGCGGCACGCGGTGCAGGGAGGCCAGCATCAGGTCCGGCCCGGGCAACCATTGCTGGGTTTCGAGCCAGGCGAGATAGGCGGGATCGACGGCGGGCACCGCCGCCGCGACCAGGGCGCGCCAGTCGTCGGCAAGGCCGGCGGTCGCCGCCGCGAAGGGATAGGGCATGGTCACAGCAATGCCAGGGCCCGGCGCATCACCTTGCCGTTGGCGGTGCGCGGCAGGCTGTCCAGCACGCGGACGTCCTTCGGCCGCTTGTAGGCGGCGAGATGTTGGGCGCCATGGGCGAGCAGGGCGTCCTTGTCGAGGGCGGCACCCTCGCGCAGCACAACATAGGCGCAGATGATCGAAACCGTCTCCGAGACCTGGCGTTCCGCCACCGCGACATCGGCGACCGCCGGAAAACCGGCCAGCGCCGCCTCCACTTCGAGGGGCGAGACGCGGTAACCGCCCGCGTTCATCAGGTCGTTGTTGCGGCCGTGGAACCAGAGGTAAC
>JAYSCC010000343.1:0-4095 GCA_041915065.1 Zavarzinia sp. | reverse complement strand
GGTGCTGAAGCATCTCGACCTGGTCGCCCGGCGCGACCTGTCCGGCCTCGCCCGGATCGCCGGTGTCGACGAGGACGAGATCGTCGAAATCATCAAGGAAATCCGTACGCTCAATCCCAAGCCCGGCCACGCCTTCGACACGGCGCCGGTGCAGACGGTGATTCCGGATGTCTACATCCGCCGCGGCGCCGACGGCGACTGGCTGATCGAGCTGAATTCCGAGACCATGCCGCGCGTCCTGATCGACCGGCGTTATGCTGCCCGCCTCTCGGCCGGCGACACCACGAAAAAGGACGACAAGGCCTATCTTTCGGATTGTCTCGCCTCCGCCAATTGGCTCGTGAAGGCACTCGACCAGCGGGCGCGGACGATCCTCAAGGTGGCGACCTCCCTGGTCCGCCAGCAGGACGCTTTTCTCCGTCACGGCATCGCGCATCTGAAGCCGATGAACCTGAAGGCGATCGCCGAAGAGATCGGCATGCACGAATCGACCGTCTCGCGCGTCACCGCCAACAAATGGGTGTGGACGCCGCGCGGGCTGTTCGAGATGAAATTCTTCTTCACCGCGGCGATCGGCTCGACCGACGGGTCGGATGCCCATTCGGCCGAGGCTGTGCGTCACCGGATCCGCCAGTTGATCGACGGCGAGGCGCCGAACGCCGTCCATTCCGACGACAAGCTGGTCGAACTCCTGAAACGCGACGGCATCGACATCGCCCGCCGTACCGTCGCCAAATATCGCGAGGCCATGGGCATCGGCTCGTCGACCGAGCGGCGCCGGCAGAAAGCCCTCGCCGGCCGCTGAACCCAAAGGATCCCTGGGGAAAAATGTCCCGGGGGGCGCTCCGCTCTGGAAACCGGGCACGTTAGCTCGTAAGTATGAGGTGACGGACTCGCGGTCCGGCAGCGGCCTCGGGGGAGGGCGGCGCCCGATGACGGTGCCGCGCCGCCGGAGCGGGAGCCCCGTCCAAGCGCCCCATTCCTTACGCGCAGGCACATCATGAAGCTGATCATTTCCGGCAAACAAATCGACGTCGGCGACGCTCTCCGCACCCATGTCACGGAGCGATTGAAAGTCCTCGTCGGCAAATATTACGACCGGCCGATCGATGCCACCGTCACCTTCTCCCGGGAGGCCCACCTCTTCTGCACGGACGTGGCCGTGCATTTCGGCGCCGGCCTGACGGTCAATTCGCAAGGCGAAGGCACCGAGATCTACGGCAGCTTCGATGCCGCCGCGGAGCGCGTCGAAAAGCGCCTGCGCCGCTACAAGCGCCGCCTGAAGAATCACCACCACGGCGCCACCCGCACGATCGAGCCGGCGCTGGCCCGCGTCTTGGCCCCCGAGACCGAGGACGACCACGGTGACCACGCGAACGGCCTGGAAGGCCCCGGCGGCCCCCTGGTGATCGCCGAATCCGAGGCGGAGATCGAGACCTTGAGCGTTTCCGAAGCCGCGTTCCGGCTTGATCTCGGGGAACATCCGGCGATCATGTTCCGGAACCGGGCCAACGGCGGCCTCAACGTGGTCTACCGCCGCCCGGACGGCAACATCGGCTGGATCGAGCCGAACAAGCGCGCCGTCGGCGCCCCCGTGTGAGGCTTGACCCTTGGAGCTTGACAGCATCATCGGTCCTGAGGGCGTGATTGCCGACCTCAAGGCCAACAGCAAGAAGCAGGCCCTGCAGGAATTGTCCGCCCGTGCCGCCGCCATCACCGGCGTGCACGAGCGGACGATCTTCGACATCCTGCTGGAACGCGAACGCCTGGGCACCACCGGTGTCGGCCAGGGCATCGCGATCCCGCACGGCAAACTGGGCGAGATCGACCGCCTGTATGGCCTCTTCGCGCGCCTGTCCTCGCCGATCGATTTCGAGTCGATCGACGAGCAGCCGGTCGATCTGATCTTCCTGCTGCTGGCGCCCCAGGGTGCCGGCGCCGACCACCTGAAGGCGCTCGCCCGCGTCTCGCGCCTGCTGCGCGACCGCGAAACCTGCGAAAAACTCCGCCACTGCGATTCGGTCGAGGCGATCTACGCCCTGTTGACCGACAACGCCCGGCCGCACGCGGCCTGACGCGCCCCCTTCACCTCCCACGGCCCCGGCGATGGCCGGGACCGCATGGGTGTGGGGTTCGAAGCCGGCCGGTCAGTGCACGCTGACCGGCTGCATCTCGTGCTGAAGTGCCGCGGCAAAGGCCAGGTCGCGAGTCTCGGCCAGGGCCAGCGGCGAACCGTCGGCAGCATGGACCGCGACCACGTTCTTGCCGTCGACCACGACGGGCTTCACATAGACCAGGGCGCCGCCACCGAGGGCTGCCAGGTCTTCCGGCGTCATCTGCCGAATATCGATGTTTCTCGTCTCACCAATCATCTCACACCTCCGCGAGATGCCCCATCATGGGCACATCCTGCTTAACGGGCCGTTTAAGCCCCGTCGTTCGACTCGCCGCCGTCCGTTTCCAGGACCTGGCGCTCGTCGCTGCCGTCCGCGACCCCGTCGATCGGGATCGTACGCACGACGCTGGCCGGGACGGGACGGCGCAGGTCGACGTGCAGGAGCCCGTTGTCGAGCCCGGCCCGCACGATTTCGATGCCTTCCGCCAGCACGAAAGCCTTCTGGAACTGGCGGGCGGCGATACCGCGGTGGATATAGGTCTTCTTCGCGTCTTCCGCGGCCTGGCGGCCCCGCACGATGAGCTGGTTCTCCTCCACGGTGACCGAGAGGTCCTCGCGGGCGAAACCGGCCACGGCCAGCGTGATGCGCAGGGAATGCGGCCCCGTCTGCTCGATGTTGTAGGGCGGATAGCCGTCCGTCGCCGATTTGGCGACCCGATCGAGCACCCGCTCCATATGGTCGAAACCGAGCAGCAGCGGGCTGTTGAAGACGGAAAGGCGAGTCATGAACCGGCAAACCCCTCGATCGAGCGAGTACGCGTGACGGCCCCGAAGGCACCGCCACCAGTATGATCTGGCGATGACGCCAACAAAATCAAGGGGGTGGCGCACCCCGCGGCCGCATGGCCGGGGCGCGCTGGAGCAGCCTTACGAGACGATCGGCGGCTGGAAGGACAGGCCCATGTCCCAGGGGAAATAGATCCAGGTGTCCTGGCTCACCTCGGTCACATAGGTATCGACCAGGGGCCGGCCCATGGGCTTCGCATAGACCGTGGCGAAATGGGCCTTGGGCAACATGTCGCGCACGATTCGGGCGGTCTTGCCGGTATCCACCAGGTCGTCGACCAGCAGGATCTCCGAGCCACCATCGGCCGCCAGCGCCGCCAGCTCCGGGGCGAGGCCCTTCATCACCTGGGCGGCGCCCTGTTCCTTGTAGTCGTGGTAGGAAGCGATGCAGATCGTGTCGATCAGGCGGATGTTCAGCTCGCGGGCGACGATCAGGGCCGGCACCAGGCCGCCCCGGGTGATGCAGACGATCGCCTTGTATTTCCGCTCGCCCGCGGTCAGGCGCCAGGTCAGGGCGCGGGCGTCGCGGTGGAACTGCTCCCAGGAAACCGGAAATGCCTTCTGGCTGTTTGGCTCGCTCATTCGGCCCGAGACCCCGTTGGATGATTCGCCGTGCCCGCCTCGGCGGACCCCGGAAGACTAGCGGGCGCGATTACCGCCGGCCACGCCGAAACGGCGGCCCAGAAATCAGGCCCCAGAAGACAGCCCCCAGAAGACAGGCCCCCGAAAGCAGGAAAGGCGATCCCGAAGGATCGCCTTTCTTGTTTACCGGACGGTTGGTGGAGCCAAGGGGAGTCGAACCCCTGACCTCTTGAATGCCATTCAAGCGCTCTCCCAACTGAGCTATGGCCCCGAACCGTCTGTCCCGCCGAGTCTGCCGGTCATTGCCAGCGTCCCCTGCGGAGCGCGGACACTAGTGAGATCCCGCGCCCCGATCAAGCACTTTTTTCAGCGCTCTTTTTCTTCGTCGTCGAGGTCGGTATCGACCACGTCGTCGAGGTTCTCGTCGTCGAGATCCTCGTCCTCGTCGAGCAGAGCATCCTCGTCCTCGTCGTCGTCGACGGCCTCGTCGACGTCGATGTCGGCATCCGCATCCTCGTCGGCGTCGGCGTCGGAATCGGAGATGATGTCGG
>JAYSCC010000342.1:0-4108 GCA_041915065.1 Zavarzinia sp. | reverse complement strand
GCCCGGCGCCAGGCCGATCGCATGCAGGCGGTCGCGCGCCTCGGCCATGTCGGCCAGCGCCATGGCGGCGATCTGGCCGCGGGTCTCGTAGTCCTCGATATGCTGGGCGTGGCCGGCATAGCATTGCAGCCCGGCGAACCAGAGGCCGGGCATCTGGGCCACGATCTGGGCCAGATCGACGGCGGCGTCCGGCCCGGTACAGCCGGTGCGGTGGATGCCGGGGTCGATATCCACCACGGCGCCGATGCGCACCCCTTCGGCCACGGCCGCGGTCGACAGCGCCTCGGCCCCGGCGTGCGAATCCACCGCGACCAGCAATTCTTCGACCCGGCGGGCGAGGGCGGCGAGGCGGGCCGGCGCCGAGGGCCCGATCACGGGCGAGGTGACCAGCAGGCTGCGCAAGCCCCGGGTGCCCGCCAGTACCTCTGCCTCGCCCGTCTTGGCGACACAGAGACCGACAGCACCGGCCGCGAGCTGACGCTCGGCGATGGCGCGGCACTTATGGGTCTTGGCGTGCGGGCGGAGCGCCAGGCCGGCAGCCTTGGCGAGGCGCGCCATGGCGGCCAGATTGGCTTCGAAGGCGGAAAGATCCAGCACCAGGGCCGGCGTCGCCAGCGCCCGCCGGCCACCCGCCTGGCCGATGAGATGCGCATTCGGATGGGTGAAACTCATTCGGCGGCGAGATCCTTGGCCCCGGTCAGTTCCTTGTAGAAGAACACCGAATCCTCGAACTTGCCACTGGAGGAACGGGCATAGCGCGGCACCCGTCCGAATTCGACCCAACCCATCGAACGATAGAGCCGTTCGCCCTTGTCCCCTGCCCGCGTGTCGAGCGTCAGCAGGCTGCGCCCGGCCGCCGCTGCCGCCGCCTCCGCCGCCACCATGAGGCGCTTGCCGACGCCGTGGCGCCGCACCTCGAGGGCGACGATCAGCATGGCGATCTCGGCCCGATGGCATTGATTGGGATTGGGGATCAGGTCCAGATAGACGGTGCCGACCAGGCGGTTGTGCTGTTCCGCCACGATCAGAATGCGCCGCCCGGCAGCCACGCTGCCCGCGATTTCAGTCCAGAAGGCCATCGCGTCGCCGAATTCCATCGGCGCCATGAACGATACGGACGCCCCCGCGTCCACGGCTTCGACCAGCAGGTCGGCCAGTGCAGGTATCGCGGCCCAGGCTTCTGCCGCATCAAGCGTTCGGATCGAGACCATGCGTAAAGGAGAATAACCTGACTGCAATAATCAACGCTATTCTCCAGCAATCGCTCCATATTGCAACGCAGCAAATCCCGTCATGAATCCGAAACAGGTCCCATTTACGCTCGATTCCCGCCTTTTTGCCGACACGATTGCGCTGGGCGAATGGCCGCTCTGCCGTGTCCTGATGATGAACGATCGCCGCTATCCGTGGCTGATCCTGGTGCCCCGGCGGCCCGGCCTGGTCGAATTGACCGACCTGGACGAAACTGATTCGGCCGTGCTCTGGCAGGAAATTCGCCAGGCCGGCCGGGTTCTGGCGGGTTACGGCGACAAGGTGAACACGGGTGCGCTGGGCAATGTCGTGGCCCAGCTCCATGTCCATGTCATCGCCCGGCGGGTCGGCGATCCGGCCTGGCCCGGCCCGGTCTGGGGCCATTCCCCGCGCGAACCCTGGGCGCCGGACGAGGGTGCGGCCGCTGCAGCCCGCCTGGCCGCGGCGCTGGGCCTCTAGCTTCGGATCACGTCCGGCAGCGCGGCGAGGCCCGGCGCTTCGGGAAAGACATGGGATGCGACGTCCCGCGCCGGCAGACCCAGGTGGCTGGTCAAGGCGGCGGCGAAGAGGCGGCGCAGGTCGGTGGTCGGCGCCAGGTCGCGGCCCTGATAGAGGCGATCACGGCCGAGCCCCGGCCATTGTCCCTGCACCTTGGCCCCGGCCAGAGCACCACCGAAGGCGAGTGCCGCCCCGCCCGTGCCATGGTCGGTGCCGCCGGTGCCATTGGGCGCCGCAGTGCGGCCGAATTCGGTGACCGCCAGGACCAGGGTGCGGGCCCAGACCTCGGCCCCCAGTTCCGTCTGCAAAAGGGCGATCGCTTGGCCGAGCGGGCGGAGCGCGGCCGCCAGGCGGCCCTTGTCGGTGCCCTGGGCGGTATGGGTGTCCCAGCCAGGGACATCGATCGTGGCGATGCGCGGGCCATTGCCGTCGCGCATCAGACGGGCCAAGCCGGCGACCAGGGCACCGAGCTGCCGGCCGCCGCCGGCCGTACCCGCCATTCCGCCTGCGCCGGCCACGGCTTCGGTCGCGCTGGCCTCGGTCAAGGCGTCGCGAAACAGCGGATCCTGGCTGTAGAGGGCGGCGATCTGGCCCATCAGCGTGGCATCGGGCGGCGGCATGACCTGGGGCGCCCAGGTGGTCACCGGTGCGGTGCCGGACAGGATCAGCGGCACCGAAAGTCCAGCCGCGAGGCCGGTACCGCCGGTCAGCGCCAGGGCCCGGTTGAGCCAGCCGGCGGCAGCACCCGAAGGCCCCTGCCCGCCCGTTTCCAGCACATTCTGGGCGTCGAAATGGGAACGCTCGCGGTAAGGCGTGGCGCAGGCATGGAGGACCTGCATCTGGCCGGCGCGCCAGAGCGGCAACAGCGCCTCCAGCGCCGGATTGAGGCCGTAGAAACCGTCGAGGTCCAGAATGCCGCCTTCCCGGCCCGGCGCCGGCAGGGCCAGCGTGCCCCGCACCTCAGCATAGGCGGGGTCGCCATGGGGCGGGACGGCGGCGAGCCCGTCCATCGCACCGCGGAGGACGAACACCACCAGCCGCCGATCGCCCGGCATCCGGGCCAGCGCCACCCGCGGCAAGGCAGTCAGCGCCGCCCCGGCGAGGCCGAGCTTTAGCAGGCGGCGGCGGTTCGCGTCGGCCATGGTCTCACCTCCGCTGGAATTCGGGGCTGGCGAGCAGCAGGGCGACCGCCGTGACACGGTCGCCCGCTCGCGCCACCGCCTCACGCAATGTCGGGCTGGCGGTATCGCCCAGGCTCTCGCGGAGCAGCGTTTCGCCGTCGGCGAGCGGCCCCAGGCGGGCGCCGATCTTCTGTGCGAGTTCGATCCGCCGCATCACGGCGTCCGGGCTGACCCAATCGCGCGCCCGATCGGGCCAGCCCTGGGGCGAGGGTGCGGTGAAGGGCTGCTGGCCGAGCAGTTTCAGGGCCCCCACCACGACCTCCCCCTCGGGCACGAAACCGATCAGGCGAAGGATCGAGAGGACGTAGTCGTCCGGCGCCTTCACCTTGGCCAAGGGGGTGCTCCAGGCCGCGTCGAGATCGACCAGAGCGGCAGAGACGGCGCCGAGGTCGCCGTCGCTCGACTGGAAAACATGGGCGATCCGGGCGACCGCCTCTTCCGGCGGCTCGTCGGCCACGAAATGGCGGACCAGCTTGGTCGCGACATGGCGGGCGGTCGCCGGGTGACCGGCCAGCAGGGCCAGGGCCTGGTCGCTCTCGGCCGCCCCGCCCTCCGGGATCATGGTGCCGAGCAGGCGTTTCGCCCCCGGCTCATGCAAGCGCGGCTCGAAACGGGACGGCGGGCCGCCCTCGTCCTTGGCCACGGTCCAGCCGGTCAGGATGCGGGCGAGTGCCCCGACATCCTCCTGGTCATAGCCACCGTCGACGCCGAGTGTGTGCAGTTCCAGAAGCTCACGCGCCAGATTCTCGTTCAGCCCCTTGCCCCGCCGCTTGCCGGCGAAGGACCTGGGACCGACCGACGTGGCCTGGTCGAGATAGAGCAGCATGGCGGGATGGCGGGTCGCCGCCCGCAGCAGGTCGAGGAAGCGGCCGGTCACATGAGGTGCCACCGCCTCGCGTTCGAAGGCGCCGGTCAGGGCGACAATGACCGGTTTGCTGGCCGAGACACTGAAATGGTTCGACCAGAAATGCACCAGCCGCTCACGGAACGGGCGGTCGGTCCGCACCGCCCGTTCGGTCCTCGCCTTCATCTCGGCTAGGTAGATGCGCTTGGCTTCGGCCTTCAGATAGGCGACGACGTCGCTCTCCGACCCGCGGCGCGTGGCCTTCACGATGCCGGTGACGATTTCCGTGGTGGCCGGCACGCCGGGCGGCACCGGCACGGCGGCGTCGCCCCGC
>JAYSCC010000341.1:0-4117 GCA_041915065.1 Zavarzinia sp. | reverse complement strand
GCGGCGAAGTCATAGGTGATGGTGACCATCATCAACTCTTCCGCCCCGACGCTTCCGGCCAAGGCGCTCAGCCGTTCCTTCACTTGGTCGGCCGAACCGGCGACGCCCCGGGCCCCGACCAGGGCCAAGCGGCGGCGCAGGTCGGCCGGCAGGGCGTCGAGGTCGATGCCGTCCGGATCGGGGAAGGGGATATTGCGCCCGGCCAGCAGGTTCAGGACCCAGAGGTCCCGCGTCTTGGCCAGGCGCCGCGCTTCCGCCTCGGTATCGGCGGCGAGGGCGAAGACCGCCAGCATCAGGCGCGGACGGTCGAACAGACCGGGCCGGAAACTCCGCCGGTAGGTCTCGACCGCGAGTGCCAGACTGTCCGGGTTGATGAAATGGGCGAAGGCGAAGCCGGCCCCCAGTGCCCCGGCATAAGCCGCCGAATCCCCGCCAGAGCCGAGCAGCCAGAGGTCGGGCAGGGTCTCGCCCCGGGGCTGGGCGGCGATCTTGGCGAAGGGATGGTCCGGCGCCAGGTTGTCGCGCAGGAAACCCACCAGGTCGACGAGTTGTTCGGGAAAGACTTCCGGACCATAGGCGCTCGGCCCCGGGCGGAGCGCCGCGGTGGTGCGCTGGTCGGCCCCGGGCGCCCGGCCGAGGCCGAGGTCGATCCGCCCGGGATGCAGGGTCTCCAGCATGCGGAAGGCTTCGGCCACCTTGAGCGGGGCGTAATGGCTCAGCATCACGCCGCCGCTGCCGAGACGGATCTTTTCTGTCACGGCGGCGAGATGGGCGATCAGCACTTCCGGGATCGAGCCGGCGAAAGCGGCCGAGGCGTGATGCTCGGCGCACCAGAAACGGTGATAGCCGAGCGCCTCGACATGTCTGGCCAGGGCCACGGTCTCGGCGATCGCCTGGGCCGGGGTGCCGCCGTCCCGGATCGGCGACTGGTCGAGGGCGGAAAGGCGCAGGCTCATGAGGCGGGGGGCGCCATCAGGGCTTCATCCAGCGCGGTCGCGCGCAGCCAGGCCGGCCGAGCCAGCACCCGGGCGGCATAGGCCTCGAAGGCGGGGCGGTGCGGGATAGAGCCGAACTGCATGCCGAAGCCGATCTGCGCGCCGACATAGACGTCAGCCGCCGAGAAGTGCTCGCCCAGCAGGTAGGGGCCGTGGCCGACGGCGCCTTCGAGGGCGTCCACCACTTCGTCGAAGGAGCCGTAGCCGACCATGCGCCGCTGCTCGGTCGAGACCTGGACGCCCAGCATCCGGTCCGCATTGGCGGCTTCGAGCGGGCCGGCGGCGAAGAAGAGCCAGCGGTAATAGGGACCGCGCGCGCGGTCTCCCGGGGGCGGTGCCAGGCCGGCTTCGGGAAAGGCGTCGGCCAGATAGGCGCAGATCGCGGCCGCCTCGGTCACCACCGTGCTGCCATGCACCAGCGCCGGCACCTTGCCCATGGGATTGATCGCCAGATAGTCGGGCGACTTCATGGTGCCGCCATAGGTCAGGATTTCGGCCCGGTAGGGCTGCCCCACTTCCTCCAGCATCCAACGCGCGATCCGCCCGCGCGACATCGGGTTGGTATAGAAGACCAGTTCGTCGGCCATGGTATCCCTCCCCAGGGTTCGGCGTCGCCAAGCCTACACGGGCGGCGGCGATGGCGCATGGCCACGGCTTCATGGCACGATCGCGAAAACATCAGGGCAGGGAGGAGCCGGCGCGTGCCCAATCTCGAATTCTTCTTCGATATTTCGAGTCCCTGGACCTATCTCGCCTTCACCCGGATCGAGGCGGTGGCGGCCGAGGGCGGGGCGACGCTCGACTATCGCCCGATCCTGGTCGGCGGTGTCTTCAACGCGGTCAACGACAGTGTCTATGCCTGGCGCGAGAAGCCGAACCCGGTGAAACTCCGCTATTATTTCAAGGACATGCAGGACTGGGCGCGGGAAGTGGGCGTCGCGATCGGCCAGCCGCCGGTCTTCCCGGTCAATAGTGTGAAAGTCATGCGCGGCTGCTTCGTCGCGGCCGAGCATGGTGTCCTGGTGCCCTATGCCAAGGCCCTGTTCGAAGCCTATTGGGGCGGGCTCCAGGATATTTCGGAGGATGCGGTGATCGCCCCGGTGCTCGATGCGGTGGGCCTCGACCGGGCGGAATTCTTCGCCAAGATCGCCGACCCCGCCTACAAGGACCGGCTGCGCGCCAATACGGACGAGCTGATCGCCCGCGGCGGTTTCGGTTCGCCCACCATGTTCGTCGACGGGGACGACATCTATTTCGGCAACGACCGCCTGCCCCTGGTGCTCTCCGCCCTGAAGCGGGCCCAAGTGCGGGCATAATGCCGCCCCGGGACGCTGGCGGCTTGACAAGGGGCGCATGACAAACGCTTGGTTTGCGAAACGCGATCGACGAGGACGACGGTCATGAAGGTTGATGTGGCGATCATCGGCGGCGGGCCGGCCGGCCTCAGCTTCGCACGGGCGCTCTCGGGCTGCGGTCTCGCCGTCACCGTGGTGGAGCAGCAGGGCCGCGACAGCTTGGCCGATCCCGCCTTCGACGGCCGCGAGATCGCGCTCACCCACGCCTCGCGCCGGATCATGGAAGAACTGCCGGCCGAGGAGATTTCCCCGCTCCGCGATGCCAAGGTGATGGACGGGCCCTCGCTCTTCGCCATGAAGATCAGTTCCTCCGCCTCTGGGCACGACCAGCTCGGCTTCCTCGTCCCCAATCACCTGATCCGCAAGGCCGCCTTCGAATCCCTGATGGCGGCCGGCGAAGCCACGCTGCTGGCCGGTGTCCGCCTCGTCTCGCTGGAGCGGCGGGCGGAGGAGGTGCTGCTCACCCTCTCCGACGGCACCGTGATCGAGACCCGCCTCCTGGTCGCCGCCGACAGCCGCTATTCCGAGACCCGGCGCATGCTCGGTATCGGGGCGGCGTCGCGCGATTTCGGGCGGACCATGATGGTGTGCCGGGTCGAGCACGAATTGCCCCACGACCATGTCGCCTGGGAATGGTTCGGCTATGGCCAGACCCTGGCCATGCTGCCGCTCAACGGTAATCGTGCCTCGGCCGTGCTGACCCTGCCCGAGCACGAGATGAAGGCCACCATGGCGCTCGACGACGAAGCCTTCGGCCAGGCCATCACTGCGCGTTACGACGGCAGGCTCGGCCGGATGAAAGTGATCTCCACCCGCCACTGCTACCCCCTGGTCGGCGTCTATGCCCATCATTTCGCTGGCACCAGGGCGGCGCTGATCGGCGATGCCGCGGTCGGCATGCACCCGGTCACCGCCCATGGCTTCAACTTCGGCCTCCAGAGCGCCGAGCGCCTGTCGAGCCGGATGCGCAAGGCGATCGAAGGCGGGCGCGATTTCGCCGCCGGCAGCCTGCTCGCCGATTACGAGCGGTCGCACCGCCTGGCCACTTTCCCGCTCTACCAGGGCACCAATGTGATCGCTTCGCTCTATACCGACG
This sequence comes from Zavarzinia sp., assembly GCA_041915065.1. GTDB lineage: Bacteria > Pseudomonadota > Alphaproteobacteria > Zavarziniales > Zavarziniaceae > Zavarzinia. The sequence continues at coordinate 671 of JAYSCC010000341.1, read as the reverse complement.
ACAGCGGCCCGGCCCGCCTGCTGCGCAAGGCGGCGCTGCATGTCGCCGACCGCCTGAGCCCGGTGAAGCGCGCTATCGCCGCCCATCTGACCCAATCCGTCGCCTGAGGAACAGGGGCGGCGTTTGACCCCGCCGCCCGCTCCTGATAGGGTCCGCGCCCGCTCGCCGCAGCGGCCGCTCCTTCTCCAGTCCGAGGTTCTCCGATGGCGTTCCGTTCGCCGCTCATCAACGTCATGGCGTCCGCCGCCACCAAGGCCGCCCGCGGCCTGAAGCGCGACTTCGGCGAGGTCGAGAACCTCCAGGTCTCGAAGAAGGGGCCGTCGGATTTCGTCTCGGTCGCCGACCAGAAGGCGGAAGACGTCCTCTATGCCGAACTGGCGCGCGTGCGCCCCGACTTCGGCTTCCTGATGGAAGAGCGCGGCATCGTCGAAGGCAGCGACAAATCGCACCGCTGGATCGTCGATCCGCTCGACGGCACCACTAACTTCCTGCACGGCCTGCCCCATTTCGCGATCTCGATCGGCTGCGAGCGCGACGGCGAAGTGATCGCCGGCGTCATCTACAATCCAATCACCGACGAGATGTATTGGGCGGAGAAGGGCGCCGGCGCCTATTGCAACGACCGCCGGCTTCGCGTCGCCGTGCGCAAGGACCTGAAGGAATGCGTGATC
>JAYSCC010000340.1:0-4133 GCA_041915065.1 Zavarzinia sp. | reverse complement strand
AGTGCCGAGAACGACCCGGGCCTGGCGGCGCTCACCGACAGCCGCGCGAAGGTCATCTGCATCGTCGGCAAGACCTGGGATTTCCAAGTCGACGTGGCGCTGGAGATTCCGCGCAGCGAAAACATCGAGATCATCGCGGATTCGATCGCCCATCTGGCCGGCAAGGGCCATGAGGCGATGCTCGATGCCGAACATTTCTTCGACGGCTACAAGGCCAATCCGGCCTATGCCCTCGACTGCGTGAAGGCCGCCCACGCGGCCGGTGCACGCTGGGTCGTGCTGTGCGACACCAATGGTGGCACGCTGCCCCATGAGGTCGAGCGGATCGTCGCCGACGTGGTCGCGGCGGTGCCGGGCGTCAACCTGGGCATCCATTGCCACAACGACACCGACAATGCGGTGGCCAATTCGCTCGCCGCCATTCGCGCTGGCGTGCGCCAGGTCCAGGGCACGCTGAACGGGCTCGGCGAGCGTTGCGGCAATGCCAATCTGGTCTCGCTGATCGGCACGCTCTGCCTCAAGCCCGATTTCGCCGAGCGTTTCGAGACCGGCGTTTCGCCCGAGGGCCTGCGCCTGCTGACCTCGACCTCGCGGCTGCTCGACGAGGTGCTGAACCGCAGCCCGAACCGGAACGCGCCCTATGTCGGCCAAGCCGCCTTCGCCCATAAGGGTGGGCTCCATGTCTCGGCGGTGCTGAAGAACCCGGCTACCTACGAACATGTCCCGCCCGAAGCCGTCGGCAACGAGCGCCAGGTCCTGGTCTCCGACCAGGCCGGCAAGTCGAACATCCTGGCTCGCCTGCGTGACGTCGGCATCGAACTGGCGCCCAAGGACGCCCGGGTCGACCGCCTGCTCGAAGAGGTGAAGGAGCGGGAATTCCTCGGCTACTCCTACGACGGTGCCGATGCTTCCTTCGAGCTGATGGCCAGACGCGTGCTGGGCCAGGTGCCGGACTATTTCTTCGTCGACAGCTTCAAGGTCCTGGTCGAGCGGCGTTACAACGCGCGGCGCGAGCTGGTCACCGTCTCCGAGGCGATCGTCCGCGTGCAGGTCGACGGGCAGCGGATGCTCTCGGTCGGCGAGGGCAACGGCCCCGTCAATGCGCTCGACGCGGCCCTGCGCCAGGATCTCGGCAAGTATCAGCGCTATATCGACGATCTCGAACTGGTGGACTTCAAGGTGCGCATCCTCCAGCTCGGCAATGCCGCGGCGGAAGGGGCCTTGAACAATGTCGACCGTTGGCAGGCCGGTACCGGTGCGGTTACCCGTGTGTTGATCGAGAGCGCTGACGGGGAGGGCAATCGCTGGTCCACCCTCGGCGTTTCGCCCAATATCGTCGATGCCTCGTTCCAGGCTCTGACCGACGCCATCGTCTACAAGCTCTATCGCGACGGCGCCCCTGCCGGCACCGGCCCCGCCGAATGAGCGACGACGAACTGCTGCGCGCCCCTGGTTCCGCCCCCTTCGGCGTCGGCATCGGGGCGCGGCCCAAACCCAAGGGCATCGGCGTCGGGCCCAAGGAAGCGCCGGGGCCGGTGGTCGTCCTGGTGACGCCGCAGATGGGCGAGAATATCGGCACGACCGCCCGCGCCATGGCGAATTTCGGTCTGTCCGAACTCCGCCTGGTCGCCCCCCGCGACGGCTGGCCGAACGAGCGCGCTTTCAGCGCCGCTTCGGGCGCCGATTGGATCCTGCAAGAAGCCAAAGTCTTCGAGACCACGGCGGCCGCCGTCGCCGACCTCACGCATCTCTATGCCACCACGGCGCGCGACCGCGACATGGTGAAGCCGGTGGTGACGCCGCGCCGCGCCGCCCTCGAATTCCGCGCCTTCCTGGACGAGGGCATGAAGCCCGGCATCCTGTTCGGGCCGGAGCGCACAGGGCTCGAGAACGATGACATCGCGCTTGCCCACACGATCCTGAGCGTGCCGACCTCGCCCCGCTTCTGGTCGCTGAACCTCGCCCAGGCGGTGCTGCTCGTCGCTTACGAATGGCACATGCTGGGGGTCGAGGTGCCGGACAAATTCCTCCGCATCGGTCAGACCGAACCGGCGACCCAGGCGGAAGTGCAGGGCCTGGTCGACCATCTGGTGGCCGAACTGGACGAAGCCAATTTCCTGAAGCCGATCGAAAAGCGCCCCTCGATGATCCGCAACATCGTGAGCTTCATCCAGCGCGCCGAGCCGACCTCGCAGGACGTCCGAACCTTCCGCGGCATCGTGCGGGCACTGACCCGCCGCTTCCAGCGGGGCGAGCCCAACCCGAAGCCGCCGAAGCCTCAGGGCTGATCGTCGCGCCCGCGCCGGAACAGGCGGGCGAACATGAAGCCATAGGCGGCGCAGAGGCCCATATATTGCAGGCCGAGCTTTTCCAGGACGCGCTGGGAAGCGAAATTGTCTGGCGCCGTGACGGCGGCGACGCGGATGAGCCCCAGGGCCTCGAAACCATGGCGGATTAGGCGGGCGGCGGCTTCGGTGGCAATGCCGTGGCCCCAGGCTTCGGGCAGCAGGCGATAGGCGAGTTCGGCTTCCCCCGCCGTGGCGCCCGGTTTCAGGCTGGCGCAGCCGGCGATCCTGCCGCCTGCCTCGATCGCCCAGAGGCCGAAGCTGCCGTCGTGGCTATCCGCCCAATGGGCTTCGGCGCGGGCGGTCGCCTCGGCCGGGCTCATCGCCTCGACGGTCAGGTGGCGGGTGATCAGCGGATCGCTGGCGAGCCGGCCCAGCACGGCGGTATCCCCGGCCCCGAAACCGCGCAAGGTCAGGCGGTCGGTTTCCAGCGCCGGGGCAGGGGTCACGGCAGGATCTCGATCGGCGTGCCGACATCGACCATGGCATAGATCTCGCGGATCGCCTCGTTCGACACGGCGACACAGCCGAGCGTCCAGTCGCCGGGCAGCGACAGGAAGCCGGGCAGCCAGTTGGGCTGGCCGTGCACCATGATGTCCCCCCCGGGATCGACCCCCGCGGCCTCGGCCCGGGCACGGTCCGCCGCCTCCGGATAAGAGATGCGGAGGGATAAGGTATAGGCCGAATTCGGGTTCTTGTCCGCGATCCGGTAGCGGCCCTCGGGTGTCCGGCCGTCGCCCTCGTGCTGCTTCGGACCTTCGGGCTGGCTGCCCAGGCGGATGTCGTATTCGCGGACGACGGCGCCGGACTCGTAGAGCCAGAGCTTGCGTTCCGATTTGTCGACCCGGATCAGGTCGACCTTGGCGAAGGCGGGCTGCCCGACCAGAAGGGCGGGCAGGAGGAGAAGGGCGAAGCGCATATCGTCGTCGATAACCGCCCCGATTGGCGGCATGACGACGACATTATGACGAAGGGAAGACGCGGTCGGTGACGGCGGTCACAGGCGGCGCGCGGCCTTGATCTTTTCCGCCAGCGCGATGGTGCCGACCGCCTGGTCAGGCGTCACGCGGGGCGGCCGGCCGCTCCGGATCGCGTCCAGGAAATCGGCCAATTCGTCCAGCAGGGGCTCGCGCCGCTCGACCGGCACCACGGTATCGGCCGAATTGCCGGCTTCGCCCGGGTGGCGGATGACCAGGGTCTGGTGAATATAGTCGGCGTGGGCGGTGGCATCCTGGCCCAGGACTTCGAGGGTGCGGATGCGGGTCGGCGTCATCCGGCTGGCGCTGATCGAGGCGAGGACGCCGCCCGGAAAGCCGACCAGGGCGGTAGCGAAATCGAAGCCCGGCACGTCGCGGCCGCGCAGGCCGTCGACCTGGGCCGTGGTCGCTTCCGGCCGGCCAAGGAGGTCGAGCACGACGTCGATGTCATGCACCATCAGGTCGTCGACCACGTCGACGTCGGTGATGCGGGCCGCGCGTGCCAGGCGCCGCGCCGCCACGGCATGGATCGGGCCGAGCTTGGGCAGGGCGGCCTTCAGGGCCACCACGGCGGGATTGAAGCGTTCGAGGTGGCCGACCGCCACGGTGACGCCGGCCGCCTTGGCGAGATCAGCGATGCGCTGGCCGTCCTCGGCCGTGATCGCCAGGGGCTTTTCGACCATGCAATGGACACCGGCCGCGATGAAACGCTCCGCCAGTTCGACATGGGTGACCGAGGGGGTGACGATCGAGACGGCGTCGACCGGCGGCAATTCGTCGATCGTGGCGAAGGTCGGCACGCCGAAGGCCT
>JAYSCC010000339.1:1046-4147 GCA_041915065.1 Zavarzinia sp. | reverse complement strand
CCCGCGGCTCGACCTTGGGCACCACCGTATAGCGGATGTTGGGCCGGTCGAAGCCGGCCAGGAACAGGGGGGCCTCTTGGAGCCCCAGGCGTTCCGCAATGTCGCGCCGTGTCGGGCCGTCGGCGGTCGCGGTCAGGGCGATGCGGGGCACTGCGGGCCAGCGCCGGTGCAGGACTTCGAGCTGGAGATATTCCGGCCGGAAATCGTGCCCCCATTGCGAGACGCAATGGGCCTCGTCGATCGCGAAGAGGGCGACTTTGGACTCGTCCAGGAGGTCGAGGAAACGCTCGGTCAGCAGCCGCTCGGGCGCGACATAGAGAAGATCGAGCGTGCCCTGGCGGAGCGCCCGCTCGACCGTGCGCACCTCGGCGAGGTCGAGCGAGGAATTGAGGGCAGCGGCGCGCACGCCCAATTGGCGAAGCGCCTCCACCTGGTCCTGCATCAGGGCGATCAGGGGCGAGACGACGATGGCGACGCCGTCGCGGCACAGTGCCGGCACCTGGTAGCAGAGAGACTTGCCGCCGCCGGTCGGCATGACCACGAGGCAGTCGCCGCCGGCCACGACGTGGTCGACGATCTCCGCCTGACGGCCGCGGAAGGCGGAAAAGCCGAAGACCTGGTGCAGGATGTCGAGGGGGGCGGGGGAAGCCATGCCCTGCTTATAGGGGGCCGCGGCCCGACTTGCCAGGGGCTCAGGGGCAAAGGACCATGCAGCCATGACCGATTCGCCCGTCTCCATCGCCGCCGGTCCCTGGCGTGCCGCCGTGAAACCCTTCGGCGCCGAACTCTGTTCGCTCACCCATGACACGGCGGGCGAGCTGATCTGGCCGGCCCTGGATCCCTGGCGCCGCCACGCGCCCAATCTGTTCCCGATCGTCGGCCGCCTGGCGGGCGACCGGCTGCTGCACCGGGGTGTCTCCTATCCGATGGGCCAGCACGGTTTTGCCCGCGACCTGCCCTTCACCCTGGTCGAACAGGCGAGCGACCGTGCCACTTTCCGCCTGACCGATGGGGAGGCGACGCGGCGCGCCTATCCCTTCGCCTTCCGGCTCGATATTTCCTTCGCCCTCGATTCGGACGGCCTCGCAGTCACCTACGAGGTGGCCAATCCGGGCGCCGAGGTGCTGCCCGCCAGCATCGGCGCCCATCCGGCCTTCCGCTGGCCGATGGACAGCTCGGCACCGCGCGAAGCCCATGTCGTCCGCTTCGATGAAGAGGAGCCGGCGCCGATTCGCCGCCTCGACCAGGGCTTGATCCTGCCCGAGCCCCAGCCGAGCCCGGTGGCCGGCCGGGTGCTGGCGCTCGATGATGAGCTTTTCGTGCCCGACGCCTTGATCTTCGAGGCGCCGGTCAGCCGGGGCCTCAGCTTCGGCACGGAGCCGATGGCGATCCGCTTCACTTGGGACGGCTTTGGCCAGTTCGGCATCTGGACCAAGCCGGGGGCGCCCTATCTCTGCCTCGAACCCTGGGCGGGCTTCGCCAGTCCGCTGGGCTTCGACGGCGAATTCACGAAAAAGCCCGGCATCTTCGAGGTGATGCCGGGCTCCAGTCGAGTGTTTTCCTACCGCGTGTCCCTCGAGCGGGAGTCTGCTCGAGGACGTTGATTCGGCGCGGTTTCCCGCAGCAGATCGGGGATCACCTTGCCGGAAACCGCGCGGGCTTAGGGGTTGCGGATGCTCCAGGTCAGCTTGGCGCCGATCAACGTGTTGGCGATGCCGTTGTCGCTCTCGGTCGCGGCGCTGAGTTCGACCTTGGGGCCGTCTTCGAAGCTGTAACCGGCCGAGATCTCACGCAGGTGGTCGTGATAGTCGGCACCGGCGGCGTCGGTCGCATGGAACTTGCGATCGCCCGCAATGGCGGCGACGTCCCACGGGCCATGGTCGAATTCCACCGAGGCGGTGGAATAGAGCGCGTTGGTCGACGGATCGCCGTCGTAGTTCTCGAAGTGGGCGACTTCGAGGCGCGGGATCAGGGTGTTGTCGTCGCCGAGATCGATCGTGTACTCGAGGCCGGCGGCTTCGCCGGTCTGGCGCTTGGCACCGGCCGTGCCGTTGCCGAGCGATTCGAAGCTGACATAGGCCATCAGGCCGGGCAGCGCGCGAATGCCGAAGACCGAAAGGTCGAAGGCCACATTGTCCAGGCTGCCGGTGTTGTAGAGCCCACCCTGGTCGAGGGTGAAGCGCCGCGGCCGGTCGGTGCGTGGGTTGGTGCCGTTCGGCCGGGTGAACAGGCTCTCCGACAGGAAGGTGGTGTCCAGGGTGAAGGCGGCACCGCGCAGCTCGTAATGGCCGAGCTGGTCGTTGCCGAAATTCACCACGCCGCCGACGCCGTCCGCCTCGGTCAACTCGTAGTCGGAGGCGAAGTCGGTACCGTAGATGCCGGGCGCATTGTCATAGGCACGGCCGAACAGCGGATCGAACTTGCCGGCATAGACGCCGGCCACGCTGGTCCGGTACTGGGCGTAAAGCTGTTCGAGATAGGCCCCGGTATTGGCGAAGAAGCGGTCGCCCTCCGGTGTCATCAGGGGTTCCACGGTGATCTGCGACTTGATGCCGAATTCCGGCGTCAGGAACAGGCCGGTTTCCTGCCCGATCTTCATGTGCAGGTCGTCGTAGGTCTTGCCCGCCGGATCGTTGGTATGGACGATGCCGTCGTTCTGGATCTCGATCGTGGTTTCGGAATTGATGATCGGATAGGTGCTGTCGGCGAAGGCCGCGGCCGGTGCCAGAAGGGCGGCGGCACCGAGGAAGAGGGGGGCGCGCATCGCGTTGCGGGCCCGGCTCAGTTCATCAGCTTCTTGGCATCGCGCATGATGTCGCGGCATTCGCGCTCGTCATGCTCGGCATTGAGTTCCATGTCGGCCCGGTCGACCAGGGTCTGCAGTTCCTTGGCCTTGGCCTGATCGGTGGTGGTGGCGACCGCGGCGCGGGCGGAAGTGAGATCGGCCGCGCAGTCGGCGAAAGCGGGAGCGGTGATGGCGAAGGCAGCAAACGCAAGGCCGAGCGACAGGTAACGCATGGGGTCTTCCTTCTGGCAAGCTCCCCGTCGGGGGGAGGACGGCCCCTGTCTAGCCGTCCTCCGCTTACGCCGACCTTACGAGC
>JAYSCC010000339.1:0-1036 GCA_041915065.1 Zavarzinia sp. | reverse complement strand
GCGTCGGCAGCATGCGGCGCAGCGTGTTGTCGCGCAGGATCACGTGGTGCCACAGGGCGGCCGCGACATGGAGCACGACGGCCGCGACGATGACATTGCCGAGCAGTTCGTGGACACCGAAGGCGAGGTCGGCCAGATCGTCGTCCTTGCCGGTCAGCGTCGGCACCGGAATGCCGAAGATGGTGGCCGGGCGGCCGTCGGCATTGGTCGCGATCCAGCCGGCCAGCGGCATCACGATGATCGCGGCGTAAAGGGCGAGGTGCAGCGCCTTGGCGGCGAGGGCGGCCAGGGCGGGCGCCGGATCGGCGGGCGGCATGCCGATGGCGAGGCGGGCGATCGGGCGGATCACGGCGAGGATCAGAACGATCAGGCCGAGCGAGCGGTGCACGTCGACGAGCGAGGCCTTGAAGGCGCCTGGCTCGAAGAAATCGATGCTCCAGGCGATGGCGAAGAGGGCGATCAGAAGGGCGACGACGGACCAGTGAATGGCCCGGATCACCGGGTTAACGGGCGTGAAGGCAGAGGTCATGTCAGGTCTTTCTCTTTGTTGGTCCAGGCGATGGTGAAGACGGCGCCGCCCCCCGGCCGGTCGGAGACGGCGATGGTGGCACCGTGGCTCGCCGCGATTGAACGGGCGATGAACAGGCCGAGGCCGGTACCGCTGCGCCCCGAAGGTTTTTCCGAGGTCCAGAAACGTTCGAAAATCCGCTCGTGCAGTTCGGGGGGGACGCCAGGTCCGTGGTCGGCGACGGCGATGCTATGCGCGCGGCCGTCGACCACGACATCGACCGCTGCTTCGGCCGGGCTGTGGTCCAGCGCATTTTCGATCAGGTTGGCCAGCATCCCTTCGAGGGCGGACCGATTGCCGGCGACAGTGAAATCGCCGTGTTCTTCGATGCCGAGGTCGGAGCGGCGGCTGAGCGCCAGGGGGATCATGCTCTCGACCGCGTCCCGGGCGAGGTCGAGGGCGGACAGGCGGTCCTCGGACCCGGCATAGAGACCGGCTTCGGCGCGGGCGGTGGCCAGCAATTGGCCG
>JAYSCC010000338.1:0-4149 GCA_041915065.1 Zavarzinia sp. | reverse complement strand
GCGGACGAGGCCGCCCAGGGCGCCCCAGACCAGGGATGCCATGACCTCGGCGCTGGCGGGGGCGAGCACGCCGCGCGCCTGGCCTTCGGCGATCCAGCCGTGGATCGGCGCCATCACTTGTTCCGACAGCCGCAGGCTCTGCCGGTCGAGGAAGCGGGGTTCGTCGTGGAATTCGAGGAATCGGAAGGCGGCCGGCCAATCCCGAGCAAAACCCGCCGCCGCCTGCCAGAAGGCAAGGAAACAGCGGCGGAAGGCCGCGGCCGCGACTTCCGGCGCCGCATCGGCCGGGGGCGGCGCCTCGAAAGCCGGGGCCAGCGCACCCGCCAAGGCCCGCTTGGCCGCCTGCCAGGCGGCATTGCCCAGCGCCTCTTTGGTTTCGAAATAGCGATAGATGGTGCCGGTGCCGACCTTGGCCGCGGCTGCAATCTGCGGCACCGAGGTGGCGTCGAAGCCCTGCGCGGCGAATAGCGCAACCGCGGCGGCGATGATCGCCGCCCCTTTGCCGGGCAGCGCCTGCCCGCCGGCCGCGACTTGCATCGCCAATGCCGCGGCGGACGACGCCGGGACCGCCGCCGATGCCGGCAAACCCATAGCTTCCGCCCCTGGCGCGTACCCCTCGCCCGTCATCCAGCGCCCTCCGCAACCCAGCCTTCAACTGAAACGGAATGAACGTTCATTCCGCTTGCGGAGTCAAGATGGTTCGATTTCAAGAATTGCCATGATGGCTCAATATGACTGCTTGACCCAACTCGGGACAGCAAACGGAATGAACGTTCATTCCGGCATTATGGATGCGGGCTTTCCGGATTCTGTGCCACCGCCATCGCAGGCGCAGCAAATGGCATCTGGCTTCCGCCGTCCCCTGTCACTAGGATGGCCGCGCGGCCAGGGCAGTGCCCTTGCCGGGGTGGCGCCACCGGCATTCGGTCCGGTCGGGCAGCAGCGCCCCGGAACCGATGCCCCGCCCCGACACAGAACCCGATCAGCCAGAATCCTCGACCAAAGCCAGTTTCAACAGCTCTCCGGACGAACCTTGAACGACCAGTTCCTCGAGATCGACGGTGCCCAGGTTCCGATCGAGTTCCGCAAGTCCGATCGGGCGCGGCGGCTTCTGCTGCGCGTCGATCAGCGGCGGGAAGTGGTGGTACTGACCCTGCCGAGCAGAGTATCCCGGCGCGAGGGCCTGACCTTCGCCCGCGGCAACAGCCGCTGGATCGCCGAGCGCCTGGCCAGCCTGCCGCCGCGGATCCGCTTCCGCCGCGGCGCCCGTGTGCCATTGCTGGGCGAGATGCACCGCCTGGCCCATGTCCCGCCCGGCACCTCGCCGCGCCGCGGTGCCGCCTGGATCGAGGACGGCGTCATTCATGTCACCGGGGAAGAGGCGCATTTCGCCCGCCGGGTGCAGGATTTCCTGCGCGGCACGGCCAGGCGCGAAATCATCTCCAGGGCCGAGCGCTATGCCGCGCAGACCGAAAAGGAACTCCGCGGCATCACGCTGCGCGACCCGGCCACCCGCTGGGGCAGTTGCTCGCCCCGGGGCGACCTGTCCTTTTCCTGGCGCCTGATCCTGGCCCCGGCCTTCGTGCTCGACTATGTCGTCGCGCATGAGATCGCCCATCTCTCGGTCTTCAGCCATGCGCCCCGCTTCTGGGCGCTGGTGGACGATCTGGTCGACGATGCCGGCGATGCCAAGGCCTGGCTGAAGGCACACGGCGCCTCGCTGCACCGCTACGGCCCCTGAGCCTGTCCGTCAGGGCTTGCCGGTCGGATAGACGTAGCGGATGCTCGGTCCGCCTTGGGGCGCCGCCCGTTCGCCCACCCCGCCCGGGGCTGCCGCCGGGGCCGCCGGCCGGGACGGCGTCTCGCCGCCACCGCCGCCACCGCCGCCCAGGAAATCGACCAACTGGTCGAGCAGGTCGCGGTCCTCGTTGCCCGGGCCGCTGGGCAGCGGCGTCGCCGCCGTGCCGCTCAGCGCCTTGACCATGAAATCATGCCAGATCTTGGCCGGCAGGCCGCCGCCGGTGACCTTCTTCATCGGCGTGCCGTCGTCGTTGCCGAGCCAGACCCCGGCCACCAAGTCGCCGGTGATGCCGACGAACCAGGCGTTCCGATAGTCCTGGCTGGTCCCGGTCTTGCCGCCGGCCGGCCGGGTCAGGCGGGCGAGATGGCCGGTGCCGCCGTCGATCGCCGCCGCCAGCAGGCGGTTCATCTGGCCGACCACCTTGGGCGCCACGACCTGGGTGGTCGCGGTGTCGCGGGCATAGAGCACGTCGCCCTCGGCCGAGCGGATCTCGCGGATGCCATAGCCGAGCACCGAGCGCCCGCCGTTCGCCATCACGGCATAGGCGGCGGTCAGCTCGAGCGGTGTCACCTCGGCAGTGCCGAGGGCGATCGAGGCATTGGCCGGGATGTCTGAGGTGATGCCGAGGCGGCGCGCCATGGCCACCACCTTGCGCGCCCCCAAATTGGCGAGCAGGCGCACGGCCACCGTGTTGACCGAACGGGCGAAGGCCGTGGCCAGGGACATTTCGCCGCCGTAGCCGGGCTCGAAATTGGTCGGCTTGTAGCCGCCGACATCGATCGGCCCGTCGACCACCGTGCTGTCCGGGGTCAGGCCGGCCTCGAGGGCCGCCAGATAGACGAAGAGCTTGAAGGCCGAACCCGGCTGGCGCAACGCCCGGACCGCCCGGTTGAAGGGCGAATCCGAATAGTCGTGGCCGCCCACCATGGCGCGCACGGCACCGTCCGGCGTCAGCGCGACCAGCGCCCCCTGGCCGACACTGAGCTTGATCCCCTCGCCGTCCAGCCCTGCCGCCATGGCCGCCTCGGCCGCCTGCTGGAGCTTGAGGTCCAGGGTGGTGGCGACGGTGAGGTCGCCCCCTTCGGGCCCGATATAGTCGGACACTTGGTCGACCACCCAGTCGACGAAATAGCGGGCATCGTTACTGGCCGGTCGGGCCGCCAGCCGGGCCGGCAGGGCCTTGGCCGCCGCGGCTTGATCGGCGGTGATGAAGTCGGCATCGACCATGGCATCCAGCACCACCGCCGCCCGGGCCTTGGCGGCCTCGTAGTCGGCGAGCGGGGAATAGCGCGACGGTGCCTTCATCAAGCCGCCCAGCATGGCCGCCTCGGCCAGGCTCAACTGGCGCACCGAATGGCCGAAATAGCGTTTCGCGGCGCCGTCCATGCCATAGGCGCCGGAGCCGAGATAGACCCGGTTCAGATAGAGCGCCAGGATCTGGTCCTTGCTCAGCCGGTTCTCCAGCTCGACGGTCAGGATGGCTTCCTGGACCTTGCGGCGCAGTGTCCGCTGCGGCGACAGGAAGACGGTCTTGGCCGTCTGCTGGCTGATGGTCGAGCCGCCCTGGGAAATGCTCCCCGTTGTGATGTTGTGGAACACCGCGCGCAGGATGCCGATCGGATCGAAGCCGCCATGGTCGTAGAAGCGCCGATCCTCGATCGCCAGCACAGCCTTGATCAGCACGTCCGGATAATCGGTCAGCGCCAGGGTGTCGCCATAGAGATCGCCCACAGTGGCGAAGGGCGTGCCGTCCGCTGCCAGTAGCCGGATCGCCGGGCGGCGGTCGATCCGGTCGATGTCGGCCATCGAGGGCAGGTCCCAGGAGAACCAGGCGACCATGGCACCGAGCCCGATCAGTGCCCAGAGGCCAGCGACCGCCAGCCAATAGAGAAGGCCACGCCGCCGCCGCGCGGGGCCGCTGCTCCTGCCCTTGCCGGGGGTCGCCCCCCGGCCCGTCGTATTCCGTCCCGGCCCTGCCATGTCTCAGCTTAAGAGGTGCCGCCCCGAGTCGTGAATCCGCATTCCGTCACCCGATCATCCCGGCGGCGATATTGACCATCAGCGCCAAGATCACCGAATTGAAGAAGAAGGCGACCACGCCCTGCAGCAGCACCGCACGGCGCAGATGCGAGGAATTCACCACCACGTCGGAAACCTGCGCCGTCATGCCGACGACGAAGGAGAAATAGAGGAAATCGTCATAGCCCGGTGCCTGGGTCGCCGGAAAGCCGAGCGGCGGCTGGCTCGACGGCGCCCCGTAATAGGCATGGGCGTAATGGACGGCGAACAGCGTGTGAATCATCGCGAAGGTCGAGACGATCGAACCCAGCACGAGCGCGAGGTCGAGC
>JAYSCC010000337.1:0-4161 GCA_041915065.1 Zavarzinia sp. | reverse complement strand
TCGAGATCGGCAGCCATATCGACGCCCTGTTGATCGCCCATCCGCCCAAGCTCAACGACCAGCAGCTCTATGCGATCGATCAATTCGTGCTGGCGGGCGGCCGCGCCGTGGTGCTGGTCGATCCCAATGCCGAAGTGGCGAGCCAGGGCGCCGCCCAGGGCGCGCCGCCGCCGCAGATGGCTTCGAACCTCGATCCGCTGTTCGCCAAATGGGGCATCAAGGTCGCCGACGACGCGGTGATCGGCGACGCGGATCTGGCCACCAAGGTGACCGTGCCGGGCAGCCGGCGGCCGATGGATTACCTCGTCTGGCTGCGCGTGCCGCATGCCCAGATGAATCCGAAGGACGTCGTCACCGCCGACCTGAACCAGGTCCTTTTCGCCACCACCGGTGCCATCCAGACGCTGGACGGGGCGACCACCAAGGTCGAGCCGCTGATCACCACGACGGCGGATTCGGGGCCGCTCAATCCGCTCGCCGTGCGCATGACCGGTAATCCGGACGACCTCCGCCAGATGTTCAAGCCGGGCGGCAAGCCCTATACGCTGGCCGCCCGCATCACCGGAACGGTCGCGACCGCCTTCCCCGACGGCCCGCCCAAGGTGGCCGACGAGCAGGCACCCAACCCGACCAAGCCGGGCGACACGCCGGCTTACGGCGCCAAGGAACGGGCGCCGCTGAAACAGTCGGAAAAGCCGGCCAACCTGATCGTGATCGCCGATGCCGACGTGCTCGACGATCGTCTCTGGGTCCAGGAAACGGGGCAGGGCGGGCAGCGCAGCGTGGTCCCCGTGGCCGATAACGGCAACCTGATCCTGAACGCGGTCGAGAACCTGGCCGGTTCCAGCGACCTGATCGCGGTGCGTGGCCGCGGCCCGGCCAGCCGGCCCTTCACCGTGATCGCCGACATGAAGCGTGCCGCCGAACAGAAGTTCCAGGCCCGCGCCCAGGAACTTCAGGCCAAGCTGCAGGCGACCGAAGCCAAGATCCAGCAGCTCCGCAGCCAGCGCGGCGGCGCCAACGGCGCCATCGTCTCGGCCGAGACGGAAAAGGCGATCGCCGACGCCAGGGCCGAGGTGAGCGCCACGCGGCGCGAGCTGCGCGACGTCCAGCGCAACCTCGACGTGGACATCGACCGGCTGGAGAGCCGGCTCCGCTTCGTCAATATCGGGCTGGTGCCGATCCTCGTCGCCCTCGTCGCCCTCGTGCTGTCCATGGTGCGGATGCGCGCCCGCCGCGCCCGCCGCGGCATCAACTAGGACCCGCCGCCATGCGCCGTTCGACCCTCGCCATCCTCCTCGGCCTCACCGTCGTGCTCGCCCTGTTCGGCGCCTATCTGGTGCTGGACCGGGTGCGCGAGACCAGTGCGGATCTCTCCGGCCGCCCCATGCTGCCCGCCCTGAAGGCGGTGCTGAACGACGTCAGCGAAATCGACGTCGCCGGAGCCGAGGGCGGCTTCACCCTGAAGCGCCAGGAAGGCGACCATTGGGTGATGCCGGAGCGGAACCTCTATGCGGTCGATTTCGGCAAGGTCCAGCGCCTGCTGATCGCGCTCGCCGAGCTGAAGGCGATCGAGCCCAAGACCAAGCATCCCGAACGCCACCATTTCCTCGAGGTCGAGGACATCGCCGCCGGTGCCAAGGGCCTGCGCCTCACCGTGAAGACCGGCGACACCGTGGTCGCCGACCTGATCGTGGGCAAGCCCGTGGACGTGATGGGGGCGGACCGGGTGCCGCGCTTCTATGTCCGCATGGCGGGCGATCCCCAGGCCTGGGAAGGTGAGGCGGACCTGAAGCTGGAACGCGACCCCGCCTCCTGGCTGAACCAGGACCTGCTGGTGATCTCGCCCGAGCGCTTCCGCGCCGCCGCGGTGACGATCGGCGAACAGACCGCGCGCATCGCCCGCGACAAGCCGGAAGCCGCCTTCGCCCTCGACGGCATGACCGACAAGGAAACGCTTAAGACCGCCCGGGCTGGGGCGCTCGCCGTCGCGGCGACCTATCTCACCCTGCAGGATGTCCGCCCGGCGGCCGATGCCGCCAAAGGCAAGCCCATGGCTAAGGTGGTGTTCGAAACCTTCGACGGCATCGTTATCACCCTCGGCATGGTGACCATCGACGGCCAGGGCTGGACCACCATCGACGCCGCCTTCGATCCGGCCATTGCCGAGGCCGGCAAGGCCGTGCAGGGCCCGACGGGGCCGGACGGCGCCTCCCAGTTCAAGGATGCCGAAGCGGCCAAGGCCGAGGCCGGCGCCATCGCCGCCCGCACCAAGGGCTGGCTCTACCGCCTGGACGGCACCCGCGTGATCGACCTGACGCCGACCCGCGCCGATCTGGTCGACGCCAAGCCGGAAACCGGGGCGACACCGGCTCCCGCCCTGCCGCCGGGCATGCCCGCGATGCCGGGAATGCCCGGCATGTCGATGCCCGACATTCCGCCGGCCCCGTCAGGGAATCCTTGAAGCCTCGGGGTTCGATCCTATATCGACGGCGCGAACGACCATTCGTCGAGGCTTTGAGAGATGACGGAAGCAATCGAGACCCGCGGCTTCGAGGCGGAGGTGGCCCGCCTCCTGCACCTGATGGTGCATTCGGTCTATTCGGAGAAGGAGATCTTCCTCCGCGAGCTGATCTCCAACGCGTCGGACGCTTGCGACAAGCTCCGCTACGAAGCGCTGACCGAGCCGGCGCTGACCGCCGACGATCCGGGCTTCCGGGTCGAAATTTCGATCGATCCCGAAGCCCGCACGCTCACCATCGCCGACAACGGCATCGGCATGAGCCATGACGAGCTGGTCGAGAACCTGGGCACCATCGCCCGTTCCGGCACCTCCGCCTTCGTCGAGCAGCTCTCGGGCGACGCCGCTTCGGACATGGGCCTGATCGGCCGTTTCGGCGTCGGCTTCTATTCGGTCTTCATGGTCGCGGAAGCGGTCGAGGTGGTCTCGCGCCGGGCGGGCAGTGCGGAAGCCTGGGCCTGGGAGTCGGACGGCGCCGGGACCTATCGCCTGCGCCCCGCCGAGCGCGGCGGCCGCGGCACCACGATCACCCTGAAGCTCAGGGAAGGGGAGGACGAATTCCTCGACCCGTGGCGTTTGAAGCGGATCGTGAAGACCTATTCCGACCATATCGCCCTTCCGGTGATCCTGAAGGCCGGCCAGGAAGAGGGGGCCGAGGACGAGACGCTGAACGCCGCCTCCGCGCTCTGGACGCGGCCCAAGGCGGAGATCACGGCAGAGCAATATGCCGAATTCTACCGCCATGTCGGCCATGCCGCGGACGAGCCCTGGGCGACCATCCATTGGAAGGCCGAAGGCACGATCGAATATACCGGCCTTCTCTTCGTGCCGACCCAGCGCCCCTTCGACCTGTTCGACCCCAAGCGCGAGAGCCGGCTGAAGCTCTATGTCCGCCGGGTTTTCATCACCGACGCCTGCGAGGCGCTGCTGCCCGGCTATCTTCGTTTCGTGCGCGGCATCGTCGATTCGGCCGACCTGCCCCTCAACATCTCGCGCGAGATGCTGCAGGAGAGCGCGCTGACCGCCAAGATCCGCGCCGGCCTGGTGAAGAAGATCCTGGCCGAACTGGAAAAGCGCACGGCCGACGCGGCCGACTACGCCAAGTTCTGGGATGCCTTCGGTGCCGTCCTGAAGGAAGGCCTCTACGAGGATTTCGAGCGCCGCGACCAGCTCCTGAAACTCGCCCGCTTCAAGACCACCAAGTCGGGTGACGAATGGATCTCGCTGGCCGATTACGTCGCCCGCATGCGGCCCAACCAGACGGCGATCCATTTCATCACCGGCGACGCCGCGACCGTGGCCCGCTCGCCCCAGCTCGAAGCCTTCAAGGCGCGTGACGTCGAAGTCCTGCTGCTCTCCGACCCGATCGACGATTTCTGGACCGGCGCCGGCAGCGACTTCGAGGGCAAGCCCTTCCAGTCGGCGACGCGGGGCGACGTCGACCTCTCCCTGATCCCGGAAGCCGAAGGCACCGAGAAATCCGAGGAAGCGCCGGAAGCAGCGATCGCCACCTTGATCGCGGCCGCCAAGCAGGCCCTCGGCGATGCCGTGAAGGATGTCCGCGTCTCCAAGCGGCTGACCGACAGCGCGGTCTGCTTGGTCGCCGATGCGGGCGACATGGATATGCACCTGGCCCGCCT
>JAYSCC010000336.1:0-4187 GCA_041915065.1 Zavarzinia sp. | reverse complement strand
GGGCGGTGTGTTCTGGGTCTGGCTGCGCCGCCGATGACAAGAAATGAAAAGTTTTTGTGTCCCTCTAGACAATAAATGGAAAGGATAGGATAGTCCGCTCCCGCCGCGCCGCCGGCAGAACCATTCCAGGGAGCAAGGCACCCCCGTCGGGTGCCGTCGAAAAAGACATGAGCACCAAGCGTACCGCCGTCTCGGACCAGGAAGCCCTGCTGTTCCACGCCCAGGGCCGCCCGGGCAAGCTCGAGATCGTCGCCACCAAGCCGATGGCGACCCAGCGCGACCTGAGCCTCGCCTATTCGCCGGGCGTCGCGGTACCGGTGCATGCGATCGCCGCCGATCCTTCGACCGCCTATGACTACACCTCGAAGGGCAACCTGGTCGCGGTCATCACGAACGGCACGGCGATCCTCGGTCTCGGCAACCTGGGCGCGCTCGCCTCGAAGCCGGTGATGGAAGGCAAGGCGGTGCTGTTCAAGCGCTTCGCCGACGTCGATTCGATCGACCTCGAAGTGGGCACCGAGGACGTCGAGGAATTCATCAACGCGGTCAAATACCTCGGCCCCAGCTTCGGCGGCATCAACCTCGAAGACATCAAGGCGCCCGAGTGCTTCATCATCGAGAGCCGGCTGCGCGAGATGATGGAAATCCCGGTCTTCCACGACGATCAGCACGGCACCGCGATCATCGCCGCTGCCGGCCTGATCAATGCGCTCGACCTGACCGGCAAGTCGATCAAGGACGTCCGCGTCGTGGTGAACGGCGCCGGTGCCGCCTCGATCGCCTGCATCGAGCTGATCAAGCGCCTCGGCCTGCCGCATGAGAACGCCATCCTGTGCGATTCGAAGGGCGTCATCTACAAGGGCCGCACCGAGGGCATGAACCAGTGGAAATCGGCCCATGCCGTGACCACCGACCGGCGCACGCTGGAAGAGGCCATGAAGGGCGCCGATGTCTTCCTCGGCCTGTCGGTCAAGGGCGCCGTGACCCCCGCGATGGTGGCCGAAATGGCGCCCCAGCCGATCATTTTCGCCATGGCCAATCCCGATCCGGAGATCACGCCGGAGGAGGTCGAGTCGGTGCGCAGCGACGCCATCGTGGCGACCGGCCGTTCCGACTATCCGAACCAGGTGAACAACGTCCTGGGCTT
This sequence comes from Zavarzinia sp., assembly GCA_041915065.1. Classification (GTDB taxonomy): domain Bacteria; phylum Pseudomonadota; class Alphaproteobacteria; order Zavarziniales; family Zavarziniaceae; genus Zavarzinia. Next base: position 3,040 of record JAYSCC010000336.1, on the reverse strand, counting down.
CCCCTATATCTTCCGTGGCGCTCTCGACGTCCGCGCCCGCACCATCAACGACGAGATGAAGCTGGCCGCCGCCCGGGCGCTGGCCGAACTCGCCCGCGAGGACGTGCCGGACGAGGTGGCCGCAGCCTATGCCGGCACCCGTCCGCAATATGGCCCCAAATACATCATCCCTGTGCCCTTCGATCCCCGCCTGATCAGCCGGGTGCCCCCGGCCGTGGCCAAGGCGGCGATGGACTCGGGCGTGGCGCGCCGTCCGATCATCGACATGGACGTTTACGGCAACGAGCTGAAGGCGCGGCTCGACCCGGCCGTCGCCCTGTTCCAGCGCGTCTTCGACGAGGTGCGCCAGCAGCCGAAGCGTGTCGTCTTCGCCGAGGGCGAGGAAGAGAAGACGATCCGCGCGGCGCTCGCCTTCCGCAACTCGGGCTATGGCACGCCGGTGCTGGTCGGCCGCGAGGACCGGATCAATGCGACGCTCGAAGCCATGGGCCTCGACACCGAAGCGGGTCTGGAGATCCACAACGCGCGGAACTCCACCCATAACGTCCGCTATACCGAGTTCCTCTATGCCCGCCAGCAGCGCCGCGGCCTGATGCACCGCGACTGCCAGCGCCTGGTCAACAACGACCGCAACATCTTCGCCGCCTGCATGGTGGCGAACGGCGATGCGGACGCCATGGTGACCGGCCTGACGCGCGGCTATGCCGCGGCGCTCGAGGACGTGCGCCGGGTGATCGACCCGCTGCCGGGCCGGCGCGTCTTCGGCCTCTCGGTGGTGATCTCCAAGGGCCGCACGATCTATCTCGCCGATACCGCGGTCGACGAGCAACCCTCGCCCCAGGCATTGGCCGACATCGCCCGCCAGTCGGCCGATGCGGTGCGCCGCTTCGGCCGCGTGCCGCGCGTCGCCTTCCTGTCCTATTCCAACTTCGGCAACCGGCCGCGCACGTCGTCCAACACGGTGCGCGAGGCGGTCGCCCTGCTGGACCAGGAGGAGACGGATTTCGAATACGACGGCGAGATGATGGCCGATGTCGCGCTCAACCGCGAACTGATGGCGCTCTATCCCTTCAGCCGCCTGACCGAACCGGCCAATGTCCTGATCATGCCCTCGCTCTCGACCTCCATCACGGTCGCCAAGATGATGAAGGAAGTGGGCGGCGCCACGGTGATCGGGCCCTTGCTGCTCGGCATGTCGCAGGCGGTGCAGATCGTGCCGCTGGGCACGGCGGTTTCGGACCTGGTCAATCTCGCGGCGCTCACCGCCTATATGGCGCGGTGAGCGGGGCGCCGGTCCGGCCATGGCGCTGATCCGGCGCCCGTTCGCCCTGCTCACCCCGGCGGTCGGCCTCGCGCTGGCCGCCGTGTTGTGGCAGAGCGGCGACCTATCGGGGCGGGGTTTCGCACTCGCGGGGGCCGGCCTGGCGCTCGCCGCCGCCGGCACTCGTTGGCGCCCGCGCCGCCCGGGGGCGGCAGCTCCGCTGGCACCAGTGGCGGTCCCCGACGAAGGGGGCGAAGCCCTGACCCGCCTCGAGGAACGCCTGAAGGACTCCCGCCGCGAGTTGAAGGAGGCGATCGCCGGCCATCGTGCCGTGCTCGACCTGCTGCCCGACCCGCTGATCCTGATCGATGCCGAACATCAGGTCCGGCTGGCCAATCGCGCCGCCCGCGCCATGTTCGGCGAAGAGCCCGTGGGCCGGCCGCTGGCGGCCATGTTGCGCCATCCCGAGATCTTGGAATCGGTCGACGAGGTGATCGGCGGCGACGAGCCGTCGGCCGAGATCGAGATTTCCCTGCCCGTGCCGGTCGCCCGCGAGCTGACCTGCCGGGTCGTCGCCTTCGACAAGGTGCGGCCCGAAGGCGTGGTCGCCGCCCTGGTCTTCCGCGACCTCACCCAATCGAAGCGGGTCGAGCGGATGCGGGCCGATTTCGTCGCCAACGCCAGCCACGAGATCCGGACGCCGCTGGCCGCCCTGGCCGGCTATATCGAGACTCTGCAGGGTCCGGCGAAGGACGATGCCCCGGCGCGCGAACGCTTTCTGAAGACCATGGCGGCCCAGGTCGAACGCATGACGCGCCTGGTGTCCGATCTTCTGTCGCTCTCACGGATCGAGCTGACCGAACACACGCCGCCGGCCGATCCGGTCGAACTCGGCCCGATCGTGCGCCGCGTGGTGACCGGCCTCGACTTCCGCGCCAAGGCCAAGCAGGCGACGGTCGAACTGGCCCTGCCGGCCGATCTGCCGGCCGTCCTGGGCGACGAGGGCGAACTCGAGCAGGTGTTCACCAACCTGATCGACAATGCCATCAAATACGGTCGCCAGGGCGGCAAGGTCCGGGTCGAGGCGCGGGTGCTGGACCGGGTGCCGGCGCGCGCGGGCTGGCCCGGCAATGCGACTCCGGTCGCGATCGCCATCACCGACGAAGGCCCCGGCATCTCGCGCGAGCATCTGCCGCGCCTGACCGAACGCTTCTACCGGGTCGATACGGCGCGCAGCCGCGACATGGGCGGCACCGGCCTCGGCCTCGCCATCGTAAAGCACATCGTCAACCGCCACCGGGGCGCCATGACGATCGATTCGACGGTCGGCAAAGGCACCACCTTCACCATCTACCTGCCCATGGCCGAATAGGGCTCAGCGCGAAATGTCGAGCTTGTCGAGCACGCCTGGATAGTCGGAGCTGAGCGTGTTGACGATCGAGGCCCAGGCCAGCGCGGGGATCTTGCCCCGGCCCGGCCAGGTGTATTCCTCGCGGATCACGAGCTGCATGCGGCGCGCGCAGTGGAATACGCCGAAGGGGGTGTCGATCCCCTTGGGGTCGAAAATCACACTTTCCGGCAGGGCGTAGTTGACCGCCTTGGAAACCTGGGTCGAGCAGACGCCCGAACCGATATAGTCGTCGTCGTTGTCGGACGACTTCTTGACATACTCCTGCACGAAGCCGGGCACGACCTGAGCGTTCAGATATTGCAGCAGGATCGGCCGGTGCTCGTTCGCCCGCATGTATTCGGCCTTGTTCTTGGCCAGCCAGCCGCTGC
>JAYSCC010000335.1:0-4201 GCA_041915065.1 Zavarzinia sp. | reverse complement strand
AGCAGGAAGTTGCGCCCCTGGCTCAGGCAGATGGCGGTCTTGAGTTCGCCGCCCAGCGCCAGCACCGGGGGCGCTTCGGCGAAATCCGCGGGACCGGGCAGGGGGACCGGGGCGAAGCCGCGGCCCCGGCGGATCACCCGCGGCGCGCCCGAGACCAGGCGCAGCACGGAATCGTCCAGCCGGCGGGCGATCGCCCGGTCGTGCGTCAGCAGCGCATCGGCGATGCCGGCGAGGCCCGTCCGCGCTGCGTCGTCCTCGTGGATCTGCGGCTCGCTCGACCGATTGCCGCTGGTCATCACCAGGGGCCGGCCCACGGCTTCGAGCAACAGGTGGTGCAGCGGGGTCGAGGCCAGCATGACCCCCAGCACCGCCTGGCCCGGCGCCACCGAAGGTGCCAGGTGCCGGCGGTCCGGCAGCAGCACGATGGGGGCCGAAGGATGGCCCAGCCATTCGGCGGCCGCCTCGTCGACGGTGACGATCTCCCGCGCCATCGTGAGATCGGCGACCATCAGGGCGAGGGGTTTCGTCGGCCGGTGCTTGCGCTGCCGAAGCTCGGCCACCGCCGCCTCGTTGCCGGCGTCGACCGCGAGGTGGAAGCCGCCGATGCCCTTGACCGCGACGATGCCGCCGGCCTTCAGCAGGTCTGCGGCGGCGTTGATCGCATCGCCCGGGGCGACGCTGCCGTCCATCCCCTCGAGCCAGGCCCGGGGGCCGCAGGCGGCGCAGGCGATGGGTTGGGCGTGGAAGCGGCGGTCGGCCGGGTCGTCATATTCGGCCCGGCAGGCGGCGCACATCGGGAATGCCGCCATGGTGGTGCGGCCGCGGTCGTAGGGCAGGCCGCGCACGATCGAAAAGCGGGGGCCGCAATCGGTGCAATTGGCGAAGGCGTAGCGGTAACGCCGGGCGCCCGGATCGCGGATCTCCGCGAGGCAGGCAGGGCAGGTCGCGATGTCGGCGACGATGCCGACGCGGACGGCGCCCTGCTCGCTCTCGACGATGCGGAATTCGGCCGCTTCGCCCGCCAGGTCTTCGCGCTCGATCGTTTCGATCCGGGCCAGCGGCGGCGGTTCCGCCTCGACCGCGGCGGCGAAACGGGTGAGTGCGTCGTCCGGCCCGAAGGCTTCGACCAGCACGCGGTTGCCGTCGTTCCAGACCTTGCCCGTCACCCCGAAACGCCGCGCCAAGCGCCAGACGAAGGGGCGGAAGCCGACCCCCTGCACCAGGCCCGAAATGGTCAGGCGGACACCCATCAGTGGACCGTGCAGACCATGCAGGGGTCGAAGGAGCGCACCACATGCTGGACCGCCAGCGGCACCCGCTCGCCCGCCTCGACCGGGGTACCGACCAGGGCGGCTTCCAGGGGGCCGGGCATGCCGTCGCTGTCGCGCGGGGAGAAATTCCAGGTCGTCGGCGCGATGATCTGATAGGCCGCGATCCGTCCATCCTCGATGGTCAGCCAATGGCCGAGGGCGCCGCGCGCCGCCTCCGTCAGGCCGAAGGCGCGGGCCTGGTCGGGCAGGGGGGCGCGGTAATACCAGTCGCCCGCGGGATCGATCGCCCGGGCCCAGGTCTCCATGGCGATCACGGTGCGCGCCGTCTCGACCAGGCGGCCGATCACCCGGCTCGCCACCGTGCCGCCCGTTGTGAGGGCGAGGTCGCGGGCCAGGCCCTGGCCGTCCACCGCCTGGCGCGCCAGGGCACCGCATTCATAGGCGAGGCCGGACAGGCGCGGTGCCTTGCACCAGGTGTAACCCACCTCGTCCGACGGATCGGGCAGGGTGCTGCCCTCGAAGGGATGGTGGCGGTGGCTTCGCCCGGTCATGCGGGCGTTGGTGTGATCTTCCGCGATCTCGTCCGGCGAAAAGCCGGCGAGCATGCCGCCCGCGAGCGTGCCCGGGCGATAGAGGGGCGTCTCGCCGCCATAGGCGCCGTAGGACAGGAAGCGGTCGTAGGCCCGGCCCAGGCGGTCGAGGCCGAGGTCTTCGACGATGTCGAGGAACAGGCGGAAATCGCCGCCCCGGCCGGCGGCCCGGAATGCCGCCAGTTCGGCCCTGGAGCCGAGCGATGCCACCTGTTCCAGGGAGGCTGCATAGAGGGTCGTTTCGAGATAGCGGCGGAAGGCGCCGATCAGGGCGAGGATACGCACCTTGTCCCTGGCGTCGAGGGCGCGCGCGACGCCGCCCGGCTGGATCGTCAGCGTATGCGGCCATTTGCCGGCCAATATGCCGAACAGGTGGAACAGGCCGGCGCGGGCCTCTACCGCCTGGCGCAGCGCCGTGCCGCGGCCTGCCTTGAAGCGCGCCTCCGCCGCCTGGAACCAGGGCCGTGCCGCATAGGCGGGGCGGGCGAAATCGGGCATGAAGAAGACGTTGAAATGGGTCAGGTGGTCGCCGACATTCTCGGCCGCCAGCATGAGGTCGGTCGCCAGCACGCCGTTCGGCGGCGCCGAGACGCCGGCCGCGGCCGCCAGTGCCCGGGCCGCGGCATGGGACTGCGAGACCGAGCAGATGCCGCAGATCCGCGGGGCGATGACCAGCGCATCCATCGGGTCGCGGCCTTCGAGGATGCGCTCGAAGCCGCGGAACAGGGGCGAATTCACGTAAGCCGCGGTGACCCGGTCGTCCGCCACCTCGAGCTGGACTTCGAGATCCCCCTCGACCCGGTTGAAGGGGCCGACGATCAGGCGCTTTGCTTCCATCGGGTCTAGCGCCTGCGGGGCTGGTGGATCGTGGGCGGCACGGCGATATGGTCGGTCGCGGCGTTGCGGCGGACCCGTTCCGGCGTCGCCGCCTTGGCCAGCGACGACAGGGCGACGAACCAGGCCTTGGGCATGTCGGTCGGCAGGCCGATCGGGATTCCCGCGAATTTCGGCGTCTCCGCGAAGGGGTGGCCGGGCTCCTCGAATTCGGGTGCCGTGCAGTTGATGCAGGCATAGCCGCCGCGCGTGCAGGAACCTTCGCCATTCCAGAGGCGGGTGTTGCAGTCGGCATGGGCCTGGGTGCCGAGACACCCCATATGTTCCATCATGCAGCCGAGGTCGGACGGTTTCTCGGCGCTCGCCTTGTATTCGTAATATTCGTTCCGTGTACAGCCGTGGTGCACCAGGTGGTCGGCATAGAAGCGCGGGCGCTGGAGATGGTCGAGGTCGTCGGGCGACAGGTCACCGGCGGCGAGCAGCATCAAGGTCTCGGTCACCCAGTTGGGATGGGTCGGGCAACCGGCGACATTGATCACCGGAAGTCCGCCTTCGGCCATGAAGTCGGTGCCCAGCAGGCCGCCCTTCTGGCGCCCGTCGTATTGCAGGCCGCAGGCGTCGGCCGGATTGGCGCCGCCCGCGGTGATGCCACCGAAGGCGGCGCAGCTGCCGACGGCGACGACATGGCGCGCCCGGGCCGCCAGCAGGCGCAGCCATTCCGCGGTCGCTTTTCCGGTGCCGGCCAGCATGTGAAAGCGCCCGGTGCCGTTCGGCCCACGCAGCACCGAGCCTTCGAGGCAGAGCACGTCGAGCGGGCGCGTGCCCGCGGCGATCGCCTCGAGCAGGTCGAGGGCCTCCACCCCGGTTTCCTCCGACACGGTCGGATGCCACAGGAGGTCGATGCCCGCGCCTTCCAACGTGGTGAAGAAATCCGGCGCCTCGGCGCACAGCATGGACATGGTGCAGCCGCCGCAACCGCCCGATTGCAGCCAGAGCACGGAGAGGCGCCGGCTCATGGTGCCGTCCCTCCTGCTGCCGGCAGGCGCAGGGTGAAACGGGCGCCGCCCTCCGGCACATTGTCGGCCGAGAGGCTGCCGCCCATGTCGGTGATCAGGCGGTCGCTGATCGAAAGGCCGAGGCCGGTGCCCTTGCCGATCGGTTTGGTGGTGAAGAAAGGATCGAAGATCCGGGCCAGGAGATCGGGCGGAATGCCCGGGCCGTTGTCGGCCACGGTGATCACGGCGAAATCCCCCTCCCGCCGGGCGGCCAGGACCAGGTGCGGCTGCGGCCGGCCGGCCATGGCGTCGATCGCATTCTGTACCAGGTTCATCACCACTTGGTGGACGGGACCGGCCTGGCCGATGGCGGTGAGCCCGTCTTCGACCTCGAACACGGTCTCCAGCCCAGGCATCTGGGCCCGGGCGACCCAGGCGACCGCAGCGCGCAGCACGGGACCCAGCTCGAAAGGCCCGGTCGGTCCCTTCTGGGTCGAGGCGAAGCGGCGCA
>JAYSCC010000334.1:0-4210 GCA_041915065.1 Zavarzinia sp. | reverse complement strand
CGCACCGAAGGTCGAGCGGTAGATCTGTTGCAGGATGAGGCTGAGGCCCCAGGTCGCCAGCAAGGTGTCGAGCGGACGGGCATAGAGGTGACGGATCAAGACCCATTCGACCAAGAGGCCCAGTGCCCCCGAGACGATGAAGGCGAAGATCATCGCGACGAAGAAATAGGCCGGATAGGCGAAGGGCAGATAGTCGAGGAACAGGTGCGAGGTCAGATAGGTGACATAGGCGCCGAGGATCATGAACTCGCCGTGCGCCATGTTGATGACGCCCATCTGGCCGAAGATGATGGCGAGCCCGAGCGCCATCAGGATGAAGACCGAAAACAGGATCAGCCCGGCGAAGCCCTGCATCACCAGGATGGAACTCAGCTCGGCAAAGGAATAATCGAACATGGCCGCATCACCCCGTCTGGCAAGTGGACCGACACTTCCGCCCCGCGTCCGCCACGGCCGGGGGAAACCCTGCCGTGGCGGCTATCTAGCGCGGACTTATTGGTAGCCGGCCGGGAACGGGTTGGGTTCCACCAGGTCCGCGGTTTCGTAGACCACGTCGTACTGGCCGTCGGCGCGGGCGCGGCCGACGCGGGTCTTGGACCACAGGTGATGGTTCTCGTGGATCCGGACGTAACCTTCCGGTGCCCCCGTGAACTCGATCCCGGGCGAGGCCGCCGCGACCTTGTCGATGTCGAAACTGCCGGCCTTTTCGACCGTGAGCTTCCACAGCCAGGGGCCGAGATAGGCGGCCTGGGTCACGTCGCCGATGACGACGTCCTTGCCCCACATCTCCTTGAAGGCGGCGACGAACTTCTCGTTGTTCGGGTTCTTCAGCGACTGGAAGTACTTCATGCAGGCATAGGCGCCCACGATGTTCTCGCCGCCGATGCCGAGAATTTCGTCCTCGGTCACCGAGATCGTGAGCAGGGTCTGCTTGTTCTCAAGGTCGAAGCCGGCCGCCTTGAGCTGCTTGTAGAACGCCACGTTGGAACCGCCCACGATGATCGCGTAGATCACGTCCGGCTTCTTCAACTTGATCTTGTTGATGACCGAGTTGAACTGGGTGTGGCCGAGCGGGAAATATTCCTCGCCGACGACTTCGAGATGCTTGAAGTTCTCGATGTGCTTCCGCGCGATCTTGTTCGAGGTGCGCGGCCAGATGTAGTCGGAGCCGAGCAGGTAGAAGGTCTTGGCGCCCTTCTCCTTCACCACCCAGTCGAGGCCGGCGAGGATCTGCTGGGTCGCTTCCTGACCGGTGTAGATCACGTTCTTGGACTGCTCCAGGCCTTCGTAGAAGGTCGGGTAGTAGAGCATGCCGTTATACTGCTCGAAGACCGGCAGCACGGCCTTGCGCGAGGCCGAGGTCCAGCAGCCGAAGACCGCCGCGGCCTTGTCGTTGACCAGGAGCTTCTTCGCCTTTTCCGCGAAGGTCGGCCAGTCGGAGGCGCCGTCTTCCTGGATGTATTTGATCTTGCGGCCGAGCACGCCGCCCGACGCGTTGATCTGCTCGATCGCCAGCTTCTCGGCTTCGACCGAACCCGTTTCCGAGATCGCCATGGTGCCGGTCACCGAGTGCAGGATGCCGACCGTCACTTCGGTGTCGGTCACGGCGAGGCCGGTCGTATTGACGCCGTCGGCGAAGCTCGGACGGGCGGCGCCGCCGAAGGCCGCGACGGCCGGCGCCGCGGCCATGCCTTTGAGGATCTGCCGCCGCAGCGGCGAGATGAGGCCTTTCTTTTGGTTGATGTCGTCGTTCGCCATGCGCCCCTCCTGTCGGGAATTCCGGATCGGATCGGATCGGATCGGGACAGCGTCCCTGCGGGGCAAATGGTCGGCTTGATTTGTGCAGTGCAGCCATACGCAGAACTGCGTATTTGCACCGCAGCAATTACGCACCATCGTCTACGTCGCTGGACGGTGGCGGGGGGCAGCCGAGCGGCGAAGCTGCGTGAGGTCGATGCAGGGGGTATCGTAGTGCGTTAAAGCGTAGACAGGTGCTGCGTAGACAGGGGCCAGGGGCATGTCGGCACGACAGCGCATCGTCAGGGTGCGCCGGCAATATAACCAATGGGTCGCGAACCAGACCCTGGAAGATTACGCGCTTCGCTTCACCGCGAAGGGCGCCCGGCGTTGGTCCCCCTTCCGGGTCGCCAATACCGCCCTGGGCGCCATCTCTTTCCTGGCGCTGGAAGCGATCGGCGGTGCCATCACTCTATCCTACGGCTTCAGCAATGCAACCGCTGCGATTATCGTCGTCGGCGTTCTCATCGGCCTGGCGGGGATCCCGGTCACCTATTACGCTGCCCGCTACGGTGTCGACATCGATCTCCTCACCCGCGGTGCAGGTTTCGGCTATATCGGCTCGACCCTGACGTCACTGATCTACGCCTCCTTCACCTTCATCTTTTTCGCGATCGAGGCGGCCATCATGGCTCATGCGCTGGACATGATGTTCGGCCTGCCGCCCTCGATCGGCTATGTCGTCTGCGCCCTCGCGGTGATCCCGGTAGTAACCCACGGCATTACCCTGATCAGCCGCTTCCAGATGTGGACGCAGCCCTTCTGGGTCGTGCTGCACCTGATGCCTTTCGCCTTCCTGGCCTTTTCCGGTGGCGACACTTTCTCGACCTGGCAGGCCCACACCGGGCGTCACGGGGCGCCGGACGGCAGCATCGACCTCGTCTCCTTCGGGCTCGCCGCTTCGGTGGTCTTCTCGCTGGTGGCCCAGATCGGCGAGCAGGTCGACTTCCTGCGCTTCCTGCCGGCGGCGCCGAAGACCGGCCGGGGCCGGGTCGGCTGGTGGGCCGCCCTGCTCGCCGCGGGGCCGGGCTGGATCGTGCTCGGCGTGCTCAAGATGCTGGCGGGCTCGCTCCTCGCCGTGCTCTGCCTCTCCCACGGCGTGCCGGCGGACAAGGCGTCGGAGCCGACCGAAATGTATCTCGTCGCCTTCGGCGCGATGTTCGGTGATCCCCATGTTGCCCTCGGCCTGGCCGGTGCCTTCGTCGTGCTGTCGCAGTTCAAGATCAATGTGACCAATGCCTATGCGGGCTCGATCGCCTGGTCGAATTTCTTCTCGCGCCTGACCCATAGCCACCCGGGCCGGGTGGTCTGGCTGGTCTTCAACGTGGTGATCGCCCTCCTGCTCATGGAGCTCGGCGTCTATGAGGCGCTGGAACAGATCCTGGGGCTCTATTCGGTGATCGCCATCGCCTGGGTCGGCGCCATCGTCTCCGATCTCGTGGTCAACAAGCCGCTCGGCCTGTCGCCGAAACACATCGAGTTCAAGCGCGCCCATCTCTATGACATCAACCCGGTCGGCGTCGGCTCCATGCTGCTGGCGACATTGGTCGCCTCGATCGCCCTGTTCGGCGCCTTCGGGGCGGCGCTGCAATCGCTTGCGCCATTTCTGGCGCTAGCGGTCGCCTTCGTCACGGCGCCGGCGATCGCCTATCTCACCAAGGGCCGCTATTACATCGCGCGCACGCCGCGCACTAACTGGCGGGCCAAGCCGGCGGTTTCCTGCGTCATCTGTGAGCACATGTTCGAGCCCGAAGACATGGCCTATTGCCCGGCCTATGAGGGCACCATCTGCTCGCTCTGCTGTTCGCTGGATGCCCGCTGCCACGACGGCTGCAAGGACAAGGCGCGCCTGCCCGACCAGATCCTGGCCCTGCTGGGCACCATCATGCCCGCGCGCCTGGTCGACCGGCTGAATTCCAGGCTCGGCCATTTCGTCGCCGTGCAGTCGCTGGCGGCCGGCGTGATCGGCCTCACCCTCTGGCTCGTCTATTACCAGAGCCGGCTGGAGAACGGCGCCCACGACCCGGCGCTGGCCAGCCTCCTGTGGTCGGTCTTCTTCATCCTCTTCATCATCACCGGGGTCGCCGCCTGGCTCTTCGTCCTGGCGCAGGAGAGCCGGCGCGTGGCGGAAGAGGAATCGGCCCGCCAGACCACGCTGCTGATGCAGGAGATCGAGGCCCACCAGGTGACCGACGCCAAGCTGCAAAAGGCCAAGGAAGCGGCCGAAGCGGCCAACCTGGCCAAGACGCGCTATGTCGTCGGCATTTCGCACGAGCTGCGGACGCCGCTGAACGCCATCTTCGGCTATGCCCAGCTCCTGGACCGCGATCCCGCCATGCCGCCGCACCGGCGCGACGCGGTCAAGGTGATCCGGCGCAGTGCCGAACACCTGACCGGGTTGATCGAGGGCCTC
>JAYSCC010000333.1:0-4219 GCA_041915065.1 Zavarzinia sp. | reverse complement strand
TCGACATGGGCAGCACCTCGGTCATCCAGATGGCCTCGGGGGCCGTCCGCTACCGGCGCGAGCGCTGCCACCTGGCGGCGGAGCGGGAGGAGACGGTGCTGGTCTCCTTCGCCACGCGCTCCGAAATCACCTATTCCCAGGGCGGCATCGAACTCACCTGCAAGCGCAACCAATGCCTGCTGGAGCGGAGCCAGCGCCCCTCGCTCTTCGTCCAGCCGCAGCGCAAGAACGAGGTCTGGGTCCTGAAGGTGCCGATGCGCCTTTTGAAGCAGCGCCTGCGCGGGATCGACCGGATGGACTGCCTGGTGGCGGAGGCGGGGGCGGGCGCCGGCGGCTTGCTGCACGACATGGTGCGCCTGACCCCGGCGCGCCTCGCCGCCTCCGACGCCCGCATGCGGGACGCCGTCGGCCGCAGCCTGATCGACCTCCTGGCCCTGACGATCGAGGACGACGTCCGCGTCCTGAGCAGCCGGCAATCGGCGGTGCGCCAAGGCCACCTCGCCCGGATCGAGGCCCACGTCCGGCGCAATCTGGCCGATCCCGAGCTTTCGGCCGAGCGGATCGCGGCGGCTTGCGGCATCTCGGTCCGCTATCTGCACGACCTCTTCGGCGGCGGCGACGGGCCGACGCTGGCGCAGTGGATCCGGGAATGCCGGCTCGATGCGGCGCGCGACCTGCTGGCCGATCCCGCCCGGGCCGATGCCATGGCCGAAGTGGCGCGGCGTTTCGGCTTCGGCGACCAGGCGCAATTCGCCCGCCATTTCCGCCGCCGCTTCGGCCAGGCTCCGCGCGACTTCCGCGCCGCGGCGCGCCTCTAGGCCGCCTTCAGTTGCTGGCGGCCACCGCCTGTAGCTTGATGTGGGCGCTGATCTGGAGCTGGACGTCCTTCGAGACGAAGCTCTGGTCGGCGACCATGCCGAAGGCGGCGCGGTCGACCGTGCCGGAGACGACGAAATCGGCCACTTCGGCCCGCTCCGCCGGGTCGTAGCGCCGGCCGGTCAGCGCCGCCTCGAGGACCTGGGGCTTGGTCACGTCGCGGATCGTCAACTCGCCGGTGATCGCCACCTTGCCGTCGCCGGCCGGTTCGACCGATACCGCCTTGAAGCGCATCACGGGAAATTTCGGCGGATCGAAATAGTCGGGCGACGACAGCATCGACCGCGCCTCGTCGGAATCGACCTGCACCGAGGCCGTATCCACCCGGACCTCGACCCGGCTGTTCTGCGGCCGGTCGAAATCGAGCAGCAGATTGCCGTCGAAGGCGGCGAAATTGCCGCTCGTGGTGAACATGCCGAGAGTGTCGACGGAAAAGCCGATGGTCGTGGTCGCCGGCTGGATGCGATAGAGGCTGCCGGCCATGGCGCCGCCCGCCGGGGCGAAGAGCCCGAGAGCGAGGGCGAGGCAGAGTCCGAGCGGTTTCATGTCCGTCTCCTCCTTTTTGCCCCATGCGGAGCTTAGCACATCGCGGGCGGCGGCACCCCATCTCCTGGGGGCGGCACCCTGCCGCGCACGCATGTAACTTTCCGATCGCTCCGGCGAAAGAAGGATCGCCACGGCGACCATGGACAACGGCGGTCCCGCGCCCTAAATAAGAGATGTGACGGGTACTGCTGAGTGCGCCAGGCACTGCAAATCCCTGGGGCCAATAACGACTCTATGGGAGCTGTCCCTTTCCGGGCCCTGGTCCGGGAACATGGCGCCCACCTGCTGACGCAGGCCACAGAGGATCGGAACGCCAGCGGCTTCGGCGGTCCCGCCACACCCTTCCAGGCTGTTTTCCGCAGGCCCCGTTGCGCATGCCCATGGACATCGACGACGAAAAGACCCGCCTGCGCAAGCTGCTGCGCGAGCGGCGCAAGCAAGCCTTCGCCGCCCATGACGGTGCCGCGGGCGCCCTGGCCGGACGGCTGGCGGACGTGCCTCTGCCCGGCAAGGCTGCGACCGTCGCCGGCTATGTCGCACACGGCAGTGAGATCGATCCCTTGCCGGCCTTGAAGGATCTGGCGGCGCGCGGCTACGACCTCTGCCTGCCGGTGGTGGTCGCCCCCGGCCGCCCCCTCGCCTTTCGCAACTGGGCCGAGGGGATGGCGCTGGAATCCGGCGAATTCGACATCCCCGTGCCGGCCGCGACGGCGGACGAGATCATGCCCGACGTCGTCCTGGTGCCGCTGGTCGGTTTCGACCGGGCAGGCGGGCGGCTCGGCCAGGGCGGCGGCTTCTACGACCGAACATTGCCCCTGCTGCGCGCGGCAAATCCGTCGCTTCTCGCCATCGGGCTTGCTTTTTCGGTGCAGGAAGTGGCATCGGTGCCGCGCGCGGCCAATGATGCAGCTCTGGACTGGATCGTGACCGAGCGCGAGACGATCGGGATCCGTTCATGAGGCTTGTGTTTTTCGGTGATGTCGTCGGCCGGGCCGGCAGGGACGGGCTCACCCGCCACCTGCCCGAGGTGCGCGCGCGCCTGAAGCCGGACGTGATCGTGGTCAACGGCGAGAATGCCGCCGGCGGCTTCGGCATCACGTCCCAGATCGCCAAGGAATTCTATGCCCTCGGCGTCGACGTGATCACCCTCGGCAATCACTCCTTCGACCAGAAGGAGACGCTGGCCTATATCGGCAACGATCCGCGCCTCCTGCGTCCGCGCAACTACCCGCCGACCACGCCGGGCAAAGGCGCCGCCCTGATCGAGACCCCGACCGGCCGCAAGGTCCTGGTGATCAGCGTCATGGGCCGGATTTTCATGGACCCGCTGGACGATCCCTTCGCCAGTGTCGAGGCGGAACTGGCCAAGGTGCGGCTCGGCGGCAGCGTCGCCGCCATCGTGGTCGATGTCCACGCCGAAGCGTCGTCCGAGAAGATGGCCATGGCCCATTTCCTCGACGGCCGCGTTTCCATGGTGGTGGGCAGCCATTCCCATGTGCCGACGGCCGATGCCCAGGTGCTGCCCGGCGGCACCGCCTATCAGACCGATGCCGGCATGTGCGGCGATTACGACAGCGTGATCGGCATGCAGAAGGCGGAACCGATCGCCCGCTTCACCCGCAAGATCCCGGGCGGCCGTTTCGAGCCCGCCGCGGGCGAAGCCACCGTGTGCGGCATCCTGGTCGACACCGACGATGCCACGGGTCTCGCCAAGCGGATCGAGCCCATCCGCGTCGGCGGCCGGCTGAAGCCCCAGTGGCCTCCGGACTGACTGGCCTCCGGACTAGGCTGCGCAAGCCCACAACATATGGTATTTTCCACCCCAATTTCGACACACGGCTAGATCGGGGCGACGGTCCTCCCGGCCCCTGGAGTAGAGAACATGGCAGGTCATTCCCAGTTCAAGAACATCATGCACCGCAAGGGCGCGCAGGACGCCAAGCGGTCCAAGATCTTTTCGAAGCTCGCCCGCGAAATCACCGTCGCCGCCAAGATGGGCCTGCCGGACCCCAACATGAACCCGCGCCTGCGCGCCGCGATCATCGCCGCCCGGGCCGAGAACATGCCGAAGGACAATATCGACCGCGCGATCAAGAAGGCGCTGGGCGGCGACGCCGAGAACTACGAAGAAGTGCGCTACGAGGGTTACGGCCCGTCGGGCGTCGCCATCATCGTCGAAGGCCTGACCGACAACCGCAACCGCACCGCTTCCGAAGTCCGCTCGATCTTCACCAAGTTCGGCGGCAACCTCGGCTCGACCGGCGCGGTCTCGCATATGTTCAGCCATGTCGGCCAGATCAACTACAAGGCGGAAGCCGCGGGCGCCGACGCCATGCTGGAAGCCGCGATCGAAGCGGGCGCCGAAGACTGCGTCTCCTCCGAGGACGGCCACGAGATCCTGACCTCGAACGAGGATCTCGGCACTGTCCGCGACGCGCTCGAAGAAAAGTTCGGCCCGGCCGACGGCGCCAAGCTGGTGTTCAAGCCGAACGTCACCGCGCCCGTCGACGAGGATGCCGCGCGCAGCCTGCTCAAGATGATCGACGCCCTCGAAGACAATGACGACGTGCAGAACGTCTACACCAACTTCGAGGTTTCCGACGAAATCATGGCCCGCCTGTCGGCCTGAACGGCAAAGGGATGCGTCTCATCGGCCTCGATCCAGGACTTCAGCGCACCGGCTGGGGCGTGATCGAGGCCGTGGGTTCGCGCCTGTCGCCGGTCGCCAACGGCACCGTCACCTCGAATGCCACGGATGATCTCGCCACCCGCCTGCGCCAGATCTTCGAGGGCATGC
>JAYSCC010000332.1:0-4220 GCA_041915065.1 Zavarzinia sp. | reverse complement strand
CGGCTTGGCCGTCGGTCTCGGCTTCATGGTGGCGGCTTCCTTGCGCCATTGGCTGCCGGCGCCCTGGGCCGCCGTGGTGGAAGTCTTTGTCCTGGCCGCCGGCATCGCCTATCAGGCCGCCCGCTCGACGGCGCGGCGCGCGGTCCAGGGCCTCGCCTCGCTGGGACCGCGGCGGGCCGAACAGGTCGGCATCATCGCCTGCGCTCGGCTCGCCTCGCGTTTCGCCGACGGGGCGGTGGCCTTGCCGCTCGCCTATCTGGCGGCTGGCCTGCCGGGGCTCTTCGCCATCAAGGCCGGGCAATGGCTGGTCCACGCCGTGGACCGTGACCGCGACGGCGAATTCGGCCGCACGGTGCGGCACTGTCATGGGCTGTTGACGGCACCGGCGGCCTGGATCGCCGGGGTGCTGATCGGTCTCGGCCGGCTGCCGGCGCCGGGCTTGGCACCGTCGCCCGCGGTGACCGCGCTGGCCGGCGTGCTCGACCGCGGCGGGCTGGTGACGTCGGCAGCAGCGCATCGCCTGGCGGGGGCCCGGATCGTGATCGACCGGGCCCATGCGCTGTGGATCGTGGTGCTGGCGGCGGCCAGCGTCCTGTCCGCGATCTTCTGATCAGCCCTCTTCCGATCAGCTATGGGCGACGCGGGCCAGCGTCGCCTTCAGGGCGGCGGCACCCGCATTGTCGACCAGATGGTTCAGCACGATGTCGCGCGGATTGACCGAACGGCCGTAATAGGCCTTGTTCCAGCTCGCCGCCGAGAGCACGCCGGCACCTTCGAGCGAGGCGCCTGCGAACAGGCCCTTGGCCCGGGCGTAAGAATAGATGTCGGCGCGGAAATTGGTCGTGGTCGCCGCTTCGACGCCTGAACCCACGGGGCCGACCGCGATCGAGGCGTCGGCGCCGAGCTTCATCTCGTCCTTGAAGATCGCCTCGAGGCCGCGCTGGTTGTTGATCACCAGCACGACTTCCGACGCCTGGGCGCCGATCTGCAGGCCGATCGACCCGGCGGCCAGGGAATAGAAGGCCGGTGCCGACCATTGCCCGCTCGCCTTGTCGCGGCCGACCAGCACGCCGTCGCCGCCCGAACCGCCGATGATGAAGCCGGCCTTGAGCAGCTGGGGCACGATCAGGCAGCCGACGGAACGGCTGAGATAGGCCCGCATGTCGCCGTAAGACGGGTCGTTGCCCATGCTCTCGATGGTGATGCGCGCCTGATCGACCAGGGTCTGCTGGTCGGAAGCGGCCAGGGCGGCGCGGCCGAAGCCGGCCAGGGCGATGGCGGTGACGGCACCGCCCATCAGGTCGCGTCGGGACATCGTCTGCATTTCGCTCTTCCTTCTGCTACCCCCACCCGGAGCAACGGCCGGTGGCGGGCCGGGTTCCCTCACTCGCCCATCTGGAGCAGGCGTCCGCGGTCGCGCGCACTTTCGTGGAAGGCGAGGAACGCCGCAATGCCCAATCCGAGATACAGGAGATCGAGCGCGAAAGCGGCGGCCAGATGGTCGCAGCGGATCACGCCGTCGCGGAGCAGGGCGCGCATTCCCTCGAAGACATGGGTCGAGGGCAGGGCGAGCGAGACCGGCTGCAACCATTCGGGCAATACCGCGAGGGGGTAGAACACCGCCGAGAGGGGGGCTATCGCGAAGACGAAGCCCCAGGCCAGGGCCTCCGCCCCCATGCCGACCCGCATGACCAGGCCAGAGATGAAGAGGCCGATGGCCCAGCCCATGAACACCAGCAGGGCGAAGAAGGCGGCCAGCGACAGCCCCATGTCATAGACGGAAAAGCCGAAGAACCAGATCGCCAGCAGGCTGGTCGGCACCATGCCGACCAGGGTGCGCAGCACGCCGACGGTCGCCAGCGCCGCCAGGAATTCGATCGGGCGAAGCGGGCTCGCCATCAGGTGGCCGAGGTTCCGCGAATACATTTCCTCGAGGAAGGACATCGAGGTGCCGAGCTGGGCGCGCAGCAGCACGTCCCACAGCAGGGCGGCACCGAGCAGTACACCCAGGCCCTGGCCGGCGGCCCCGGCCGGCGGTGCCAGCGAGACGGTGATGAAGCCCCAGGTCAGCATCTGCACGGTCGGCCAATAGACCATGTCCAGAAGCCGCGGCCAGGACGAGCGCAGCAGATACCAGTGGCGCAGCACCAAGGCGCCGATCCGGTTCAGCGACAGCGCGCTCATGCCGCCCCCTTCACACCGCTGCGGGCGATGTCGAGAAAGACCTGTTCGAGATTTTCCCGTCCATAGCGGGCCAGCAGGCCGGCGGGCGTGTCGTGGTCGACCACGCGGCCCTTCTGCATCATCACGACATCGGCGCACATCCGCTCGACCTCCGCCATGTTGTGGGAGGCGAGCAGGATGGCCGCCCCGGCGCGGCGCTGATAGTCGAGCAGATAGGTCCGCACCCAGTCGGCGGTATCGGGATCGAGCGAGGCGGTCGGCTCGTCCAACAGCAGGAGACGGGGCGAGTTGACCAGCGCCTTGGCCAGGGCGACCCGTGTCCGCTGCCCGGCGGAGAGGCGGCCGACCGGGCGATCCAACAACTCGCCGAGGTCGAGGTCGCCGGCCAGTTCGGCGATCCGGCGCCGCGGTTCGGCGACGCCGTAGAGGCGGGCGAAGACGGTCAGATTCTCGGCGACCGTCAATCGGTGCGGCAGATCGACATAGGGCGAGGAGAAATTGAGCCAGGATTTGACCAGGACCGGTTCACGCGCAAGGTCGTGGCCGAGCACCCGGATGGTGCCGGCCGTGGGCTTCAGGAGGCCCAGGATCATGGCGATCGTGGTGGTCTTGCCGGCGCCGTTGCCGCCCAGGAGCCCGGTGATGGCGCCCGCCGCGATCGAGAAGCTGACGTCCGCCACCGCCTGGACCGCGCCGAAGCGCTTGGCCAGATGGTCGACGATCAGGACGGGCGGGGTGGAATCGGGCGGGGACACCGCCGCATCATGCCAAATGCTTCGACCTTTATCCATGAGGGCCGCGGCGCCATTGGCGTCGGCGTTCTTAATGGCTATGGTGCGCGCAATAAGGTTCGGGACTGGAGTGCGCAGATGGCCGACAGGCTGGTCACGGTATTCGGGGGTTCGGGTTTCGTCGGTCGCTACGTCGTGAAGCGGCTGGCCAAACAGGGCTGGCGCGTGCGCGTCGCCGTGCGGCGGCCGCAGGAAGCGGGCTTTCTGCGCCCCATGGGCGATGTCGGCCAGATTGCCATCGTGCAGGCCAACGTCCGCCACAAGGCTTCGGTCGAACTCGCCGTGCATGGCGCCGAGGCGGTGGTCAACCTGGTCGGCCTGATCGCCGAGTCGGGCAGCCAGAATTTCAGCCTGATCCAGGCCCAGGGTGCCAAGCGCGTGGCCGAGGCGGCCAAGGCGGCCGGCGTCTCCCGCTTTGTCCAACTCTCGGCGATCGGCGCCGCGGCCGATGCGCCGTCCGAATACGGGCGCAGCAAGGCGGCGGGCGAAGCCGGCGTGAAGGCGGCCTTCCCCGAGGCGGTGATCCTGCGTCCCTCCCTGGTGTTCGGGCCGGAAGACAAGTTCTTCAACCGTTTCGCCAATCTGGCGCGCTATTCGCCGGTGCTGCCGCTGATCGGCGGCGGCGCCAACCTGGTACAGCCGGTCTATGCCGGCGATGTCGCCGACGCCGTGGTCGCAGCGGTGAACGGGACCGTGACCGCGGCCGACAAGCCCTATGAACTGGGCGGCCCCACGGTCTACAGCTTCCGCCAGCTCATGGAACTGATCCTCAAGGTGACCGGCCGCAAGGCGATGCTGCTGCCCGTGCCGCTCGGCCTCGCCAAGCTGCAGGCGGCCGCGATCGGCTGGATGCCCGGCGCGCCGATCACGGTCGACCAGGTGAAGATGCTGGAAGTCGACAATGTGGTGGCCCCCGGTGCCCCCGGTTTCGACGCCTTCGGCATCACGCCGGATTCGGTCGAGGCGGTGGTGCCGAGCTATCTCCTGCGCTTCCGGAAGACCGGCCAATACGCCTCGGCGACCACCGTCGAAGGCTGAGTTTCGGCCGGTTTCACGAATGAGAGCCCGCCCGGTTTGAACTGGGCGGGTTTTTTTGCGCCTGCGAGGGGCGGCGCCCACATCGATCTCGACGGCTGTGGAAAAATCGTTTCAAATCAAGGTTGTCGGAGCCGCCGGCAGAGGCCGGCTGGACATGCCGCATTGCCATATAGGTCGCAAAGCGGAACTATTTCTGCCTAAAATCTA
>JAYSCC010000331.1:0-4224 GCA_041915065.1 Zavarzinia sp. | reverse complement strand
GAGCGCCGAGACGATCGACCACGACTTGACGCCGCCGGTATAGAGCATCACGCGCTTGCCCTTGAGGGCCGCGCGGTAGGGCTCGATCCGTTCCCAGGCGTGGGCTTCCTCACGCGCGATCAGGGCTTCGGTACGCTCGATCAGGTCCGCGGGCGCGCCGCGTTCCACCAGCATGCGGGCGGTGGTGCGCAGCGTCGCATTGATGTCGGAGAGGCCGTAGAAGGAACATTCGAAATAGGGAATGCCCCAGCGTTCCTCCATCTTGCGTGCGACATTGATCAGAGCCGTCGAGCAGACCATGAGGTTCAGCTTGGCGCGATGCGCCGTGGCGATCTCGTTGTAGCGCCCGTCGCCCGACATGCAGGACAGGATGCGGATGCCGAGCGCCTCGAACAGCGGCTTGATCTGCCAGAGTTCGCCCGAGAGATTGTATTCGCCGATGATGTTGATGTCGCAATCGGTGGTGAACTCGGGCTCGCGCGTGCCGATCACATGGTCGAGCAGGGATTCGCCCGCGAGCTTGTTGCCGAGGTTCTTGGAGCCCGCGAAACCCGGCGCATTCACCGGCACGCAGGGCACGCCCAGCTTTTCCGTCGCATGACGGCAGACGGCGTCGACATCGTCGCCGATCGTGGCCGGCACGCAGGTCTGATAGACGAAGATGGCGGGCGGATTGTCGCGCGCGACGATATCCTTGATCGCCTTGTAGAGGCGCTTCTCGCCGTTGCCCATGACGATGTCGAGCTCGGAGAGATCGGTCGTATAGCTCTGGCGATAGGTCTTGGGGCCCGAGGTGTTGGAATTCCGATTGTCCCAGGAATTGCCTTCGCAGGCGAGCGGCCCATGCACGAGGTGGACGACGTCGACGATCGGCTGAAGCGCGATCTTGGCGCCGTCGAAGGCACAGCCGCCCGCGGCCGCACCCGGAGTCAGCGGCTTGGAACAGCCCTTCTTCTTCGCCTTCTCGTCCTTGGCCTTGTTCTTGTCGCAGCCGGGTTCGTTGAAGACGTCGGCGATCTTGGCTTTCAACGCGTCGCTCATGCCACACCTCACCTCGCCATGGGTCGATCCTCGAAGCGGAACCGCGGGGGCCGGAGCCCCCGCGGGTACTGATCAGCGGGTCAGGTCGTAGGAGAAGTCGGTGACGCCCGCTTCGATCGTCTCGCTGTCGAGATTGTCGAAGATCTTGTCGAGCAGCGTCACCAGGACCCGCAGGCCGCCCTGGTAACCCCAGAGCGGGAAGCGGTGGTGGTGGTGCCGATCGAAGATCGGGAAGGTCAGCCGGACCAGCGGCACGCCCAGGTCACGCTCGAGATATTTGCCGTAGGAATTGCCGATCAGCAGGTCCACCGGCTCGGTCGCCATCAGCGAACGCAGGTGCCACATGTCCTTACCGGCCCAGACCTGGCAGTTGGCGCCGAAGGGGCTGGAGGCGAAGAGCGCCTTCATCTGCTCTTCCCAGGCCTTGGTGCCGTTGGTCGCCAGGCAGTGGCGCGGCTCGCCGCCGGTCTCCAGGACGAAGCGGGCCATGGCGTAGACATAGTCCGGGTCGCCATAGATCGCATAGGTCTTGCCGTGCAGCCAGGCCTGGCTGTCAGCCATGGCGTCGATCAGGCGGCCGCGTTCCTTGGTCAGTTCCTCGGGGATCGCCTTGCCGGTCAGGGCTGAGACCTTCATCAGGAACTCGTCGGTGCCGGCGACGCCCATCGGGTAGTGGAACGAGGCGGTTTCCTGGCCGAAGCTCTCGGCATATTCCAGGGTCTTGGTCGTGCAGTATTCCTGCATCGACAGCGTCGCCTTGGCGTTGATCGCGGCCTTGGTCGCATCCAGCGTGGTGCCGCCGTCATACATGCGGTACTGGCCGTCCGACGGGGTGTCGAACTGGTCGGCGACGTCGGACAGGATGGTGTATTCGACACCCATCAGGTCCAGCATCCGCTTCAGCTCGCGGTTGTTGCCGACCGCGAAGCCGTCGAAGCCCGGGATGATGTTGATCGAGACGCCGGCTTCGGCCGTCTTGCCCTTCCAGAAATTCTCCAGAATGCCCTTCAGCATGTTGTCGTAGCCGGTGACATGGCTGCCGACGAAGGCCGGGGTATGGGCGTAGGGGACGTCGAAGTCTTCCGGCACCGAACCCTTGGCTTTGGCGTTCAGGATGAACGACTGGAGGTCGTCACCGATCACTTCCGCCATGCAGGTGGTCGAGACGGCGATCATCTTCGGCTCATAGAGCGAATAGGTGTTCGCCAGGCCGTCGATCATGTTGTTCAGGCCGCCGAACACCGCCGCGTCCTCGGTCATCGACGAGGAGACCGCCGAGCACGGCTCCTTGAAGTGACGCGACAGGTGCGAACGGTAGTAGGCGACGCAGCCCTGCGAACCATGGACGAAGCTCATGGTCTTCTCGAAGCCGGCGGCGACGAAGACCGCGCCGAGCGGCTGGCAGGCCTTGGCCGGGTTGACCACCAGGGCCTCGCGGGCCAGGTTCTTCTCGCGGTATTCCCAGGATTTGGTCCAGTCCGCGGTCTTCTGCACGACTTCGTCAGCCGGCATGTCTTCGAACAGGGCCTTTTTCTTGGCGAGCATCTCGCGATACTCGGGCTCGCGGAACAGCGGTGCGTGGTCGAGCACTTTCTCAGCGGACTGGGGCATCTTCTGCATCCTTGTCGATAGAGGGGTTGGGGCGGCTCGTCACCGCCCCGTGCCCACCGGCGTTACGCCGCCGTGGTCCAGGGCGCCTTGAACAGGCCCCAGACCGGGTTGTTGATGGCGAGGTCCATGTCACGGGCGAAGATGGCGAAGCCGTCATAGCCGTGATAGGGGCCCGAGTAATCCCACGAGTGCATCTGACGGAACGGGATGCCCATCTTCTGCACCGGGTATTTCTCCTTGATGCCGGAGCCGACCAGGTCGGGCCTGATGTTCTCGATGAACTTCTCCAGCTCGTAACCGGTCACGTCGTCATAGATCAGGGTGCCGTCCTTGACGTAGTGGCCCGTGCGCTTGTAGTCGTCGCCATGGGCGAATTCATAGCCCGTGCCGGCGATCTGCATGCCCAGGTCTTCGTAGGCCGTGATGACGTGACGGGGGCGCAGGCCGCCGACATAGAGCATCACCGACTTGCCTTCGAGGCGCGGGCGGTACTTGGCGATCACGGCGTCGACCAGCGGCTGGTACTTGGCGATGACCTTTTCGGCGTTCTCTTTGATCGTCTCGTCGAACTGCGCGGCGATGTTGCGCAGCGAGGCGGCGATCTGCGAGGGACCGAAGAAGTTATATTCCACCCACGGAATATTGTACTTCTCTTCCATGTGCCGGCAGATGTAGTTCATCGAGCGGTAGCAGTGGATGAGATTGAGCTTCGCCTTCGGCGCGCGCTCCATCTCGGCCAGCGTCGCGTCGCCCGACCAGTTGCCGACCACGCGGAGGCCCATTTCTTCGAGCAGGATGCGCGAAGCCCAGGCGTCGCCGCCGATGTTGTAGTCGCCGATGACGTTGACGTCATAGGGACCGGCTTCGAATTCCACGCTCTTCTTGTCGAACACCCAGTCGCGGATGGCGTCGTTGGCGATATGGTGGCCGAGCGACTGCGAGACGCCGCGGAAGCCTTCGCAACGGACGGGGACGATGGTCTTGCCCGTTTCCTTGTTCTTCTTGCGCGCGACCGCCTCGATGTCGTCACCGATCAGGCCGATCGGGCATTCCGACTGGATCGACACGCCCTTGGCCAGCGGGAACAGCTCGTTGATCTCGTCGATCACCTTGTCGAGCTTCTTGTCGCCGCCGAAGACGATGTCCTTCTCCTGGAAATCGGAGGTGAACTGCATGGTCACGAAAGTGTCCACGCCGGTCTTGCCGATGTAGTAGTTGCGGCGCTGGGACCAGGAATACTGGCCGCAGCCGACCGGGCCATGGCTGATGTGCACCATGTCCTTGACCGGGCCCCAGACCACGCCCTTGGAACCGGCATAGGCACAGCCACGGATGGTCATCACGCCGGGGATCGACTTGATGTTCGACTTGACGTCGCATTCGGTCAGCGGCTCGGCCGCTTCTTCGCCGTCGACCGACTTGGCGACGGAGAGATGCTTGGCGCGGCGCTTGCGCGACTTGTCGGGATAGGCTTCCAGCACCTCTTCGATGAGGCGCGCGTGAAATTCGCTGTCGTTTTCGTAATCGAGGCTCATGGCGCCCTCCTGTGGTGCCGGATCCGATCGCCGGTCC
>JAYSCC010000330.1:0-4240 GCA_041915065.1 Zavarzinia sp. | reverse complement strand
TATCCGGACCGCAACGCCAGCCGTTCCACCGCCGGCTTCGGTGCCGAGGCGGTGCTGCCCCTGACCGGGGTCGCGCTGACCGGCCGCGCTCTCTACAACTGGGTCTTCTCGGATGACGACAGCACGGCGGCGCTCCGCCTCGCCAGCGTCGGCGGCAGCGCCGGCAGCGCCACCGTCGACGCTCCCTCGGGCCAGAGCGACAGCATCACCCTGGGCCTTCGCGCCCAGGGCGAGGTGATCGCCAATGTCGGCTGGTTCGTCGGCTACGATCTCGACATCAGCGTCGACGGCGGCACCGCCAACACGGTCTCGACCGGTTTCAGCGTCGGCTTCTGAGGCGGATGGGGGCGGCTCCAGCCGCCCCCTACTCGGACTTTTCGGGAAGCTGGTGGCGCAGGATCAGCGGCATCTGCGCCAGGGTGAAGGCGATGGTCAGCGGCATGATGCCGAAGACCTTGAAGGCCGCCCAAGTGTCGGTGGTGAAATTCCGCCACACCACTTCATTCACCACCGCGAGCACCAGGAAGAAGCCGGCCCAGCGGAAAGTGAGCGCCCGCCAGCCCGCCTCGTCGAGCTGGAAGGCGGCGCCGAACAGCGGTTTCAACAAAGACCGCCCGCTCATCAGCCCGCCGAACAGGATGACGCCGAACAGCGTGTTCACGATGGTCGGCTTCATCTTGATGAAGAGCTCGTCCTGCAGGATCAGGGTGAGCCCACCGAAGACGAGAACGAAGAAGCCCGAGACCATGGGCATCACGGGCAGGCGCCGTTCCAGTGCCCAATTGGTGCCGAGGGCCGCGACCGTCGCGACCATGAAGGCCGCGGTCGCCGGGAAGATGCCATAGCGCGCATTGGCGAAGAAGAAGACGCCGAGCGGCCCCGCCTCGAGCAGAAGGCGGACGAAGGGATTGACCTTGGTGGCGTGGGCTGTTGTCTCGGCCATGGTATCAGTCCCGGTCGGCGACGCCGGCCAGCGCGCGGGCGAAGGCATCGGCATCGAAGTCCTGGAAATCGTCGATCCCCTCGCCGACGCCGATCGCATGGATCGGCATCCAGTATTTCTTGGCGATGGCGACCAGCACGCCGCCCCGGGCGGTGCCGTCCAGCTTGGTCATGATCACGCCGCTGATCTTGGCGACGCGCTCGAAGACGTCGACCTGGGTGACCGCGTTCTGGCCCGTGGTGGCGTCGAGCACCAGGATGGTGTCGTGGGGCGCCGTCTCGTCGACCTTCTTGAGCACGCGGAGGATCTTGGTCAGCTCCGCCATCAGCCCCTCCTTGTTCTGGAGGCGGCCGGCGGTATCGATCAGCAGGACGTCGTAGCCTTCGCGCTTGGCCTGTTCGAGGGCGTCGAAGGCGAGGCCGGCGGCATCCGAGCCCGCGGGCCTGGTGATCACGGGAACGCCCGAACGCTCACCCCAGACCGCGAGCTGTTCGATCGCGGCAGCGCGAAACGTGTCGCCCGCCGCCAGCATGACCTTGAGCCCCTGGGCCTTGAAGCGGCTGGCCAGCTTGCCGATCGTCGTCGTCTTGCCGGTGCCGTTCACGCCCACCATGAGGATGACGTGGGGCTTCCGACTGGCGTCGATCACCAGCGGCTTTTCCGAATATTTCAGGACCTTGGAGACTTCCTCGGCCAGGACGGATTTCACTTCCTCGTCCGAGATTTCCTTGCCGAAGCGGCCCTTGGCGAGCGCCTCGCGCACCGAGACCGCGACATCGACGCCGAGATCGGCGCGGATCAGCGCCTCTTCGAGTTCGTCGAGCGTCTCGTCGTCGAGCTTCCGCTTCTTGAAGAGGCCGCTGATCGACTGCCCGAGGTTGGAGGACGAGCGCGACAGCCCGGCCTTCAGGCGGCCGAACCAGCCGGATTTCTTGCCTTCCGCCGGAACCTCGGGCGTATCGGTCTTGTCGGTCATGCGGCGATCAGCTCCGCGCCCTCGCGGGCGGCAATGGTGACGGGCACGATCTCGCCCGGCCCGAATTCGGGCTTCAGGCGGACGGCGGCGAAATGTTCGGTGCGGCCGAGGCCGGGGCTTTCCACGATCGCCCGTTCCGTCCTGCCGATGCGGCCTTCGAGGAAGCGGGTCAGCGCCGCGTCGCCCTTGGCCCGCAGACGTTCCGCCCGCTCCTTGGCCACAGTGCGGCCGACCTGGGGCATCTTGGCGGCAGGCGTGCCGGGCCGGGGCGAGAAGGGAAAGACGTGGAGATAGGTGAGACCCGCCTCGTCCACGAGCTTCAGCGTGTCCTGGAACTGCTCTTCCGTCTCGGTCGGGAAACCGGCGATGAAATCGGCGCCGAGGGCGATGTCGGGCCTGGCCGCGCGCAGCTTCTCGGCGAAGCGGATGGCGTCGTCGCGGAGATGCCGGCGCTTCATGCGCTTCAGGATCAGGTCGCTGCCGGCCTGGAGCGAGAGGTGGAGATGGGGCATCAGCCGCTCCTCCTCGCTGAGCGCCGCCAGAATGTCGTCGTCGGCTTCCGCCGCATCGATCGAGGAGATGCGGAGCCGCGGCAGTTCCGGCACCGCCTTCAGCAGGCGCCGGGTGAGCTGGCCGAGACTGGGCTTGCCCGGCAGGTCCTCACCATAGGAGGTGAGATCGACCCCGGTCAGCACCACTTCGCGGTGGCCGGCCTCGACCAGGCGGCGCACTTCCTCGACGATGGCGCCTAGGGGCACGGAGCGCGAGGGCCCGCGGCCATAGGGGATGATGCAGAAGGTGCAGCGGTGGTCGCAGCCGTTCTGGACCTGGACGAACGCCCGCGCCCGGCCCTCGAAACCTTCGACCAGATGGCCCGCGGTCTCGCGCACCGCCATGATGTCGGCGACCTTGACCTTTTCCGTCTCGCCCACGCCGAAATCGGGCGACCAGGTTTCGGCCGCCATCTTTTCGAGATTGCCGACCACCTGGTCGACCTCGGCCATTTCGGCGAAACGCTCCGGCTCCACCTGGGCGGCGCAGCCGGTGACGATCAGGCGGGCTTCCGGGTTCTCGCGCCGCGCCTTGCGGATCGCCTGGCGGGCCTGGCGTACCGCTTCGGCGGTGACGGCGCAGGTGTTGACGATCACCGCATGGTCGAGGCCCGCCGCCTCGGCATGGCGCTTCATCACCTCGGATTCATAGGCGTTGAGGCGGCAGCCGAAGGTGATGACCTCGATCCCGTTAGGCATGGAAACTCAGGCGGCCTTGACCCGCGGCGGCAGGGCGATGACGCCCGAGAAGGCGACCGCGACCGGCCCGGTCATGATCACATGGTCGTCCTCGGCCCGCCATTCCATGTCGAGCCGGCCACCGTCCATCCAGATCGTCGCCTTGCGGTCCACGAGGCCGCGGCGGGTCGCCGCGACCACGGTGGCGCAGGCCGCAGTGCCGCAGGCGAGCGTACGCCCGGCGCCGCGCTCCCAGACAAC
Source organism: Zavarzinia sp. (assembly GCA_041915065.1). Taxonomy (GTDB): domain Bacteria; phylum Pseudomonadota; class Alphaproteobacteria; order Zavarziniales; family Zavarziniaceae; genus Zavarzinia. The sequence continues at coordinate 831 of JAYSCC010000330.1, read as the reverse complement.
GACGCGGAGCGAGCCGTCCGCCTGCTTCGAGACGAAGGAGACATTGGTCCGTTCGGGGAACAGCGGATCATGTTCGATCGCCGGCCCCAGCGCCTCGACCCTCACCTTTTCCGCATCGTCGACGAAGAAGACCACATGCGGATTGCCCATGCTGACCGCGGAAGGGCCGGCCAGGCCGGGCGCCGCGGCGTAATCGAGCTTCACCGTGTCCATGGCGCGGGCGAGCGGAATTTCCGACCAGTCGAGCCGGGGCTTGCCCATGTCGACGGTGATATAGCCGTCCGGCGCCGAGGAGGCGAGCAGGACGCCCGCCACCGTCTCGATCGAGACCGCGTTCCGCCGGGCACCGGCGATCATCAGGGCGCCGACGCAGCGCGTGGCATTGCCGCAAGCGCCGGCTTCGGAGCCGTCCGGATTCCAGATCCGCATGAAGACGTCGGCCTTGTCGGAACGTTCCAGCACGATGAGCTGATCGCAGCCGACGCCGGTCCGCCGGTTGGCGATCGCCTGCGCCAGCGGTTCGTTGATCTCCACGGGGGAGGTGCGGGCGTCGACGATGACGAAGTCATTGCCGAGGCCGTGCATCTTGATGAAAGGAATGCCGTCCATGGCCGCTATATAGGCTCTTGGCCCCCCTTTCGTAAACCGTCCCCGGCGAGGCGAGCGATGATTTCCGCGAGGGTCTCGATCGCATCGGCGCGGGTCATGCCCGGCAGCGGTGCCAGGATGCTCTCCAGCACGGCCGATTGGATCATCGCCGTGAGCTGGAAGGCCGCGACATTGGGCCGGCTGAAGGCGTTCCGCCCGATCGTCTGGGCATAGATCTGGCCC
>JAYSCC010000329.1:0-4253 GCA_041915065.1 Zavarzinia sp. | reverse complement strand
GTCAGCATGCCGTGGCAGAACAATGGCGGCCCTTGGGGCGGCGGGGGCAACGGCGGCAACCGCGGTCCTTGGGGCCAGGGCCCACGGGGACCGGGCGGCCAGCCCCCCAACCTCGAAGACCTGCTGCGGCGCGGCCAGGAACGTTTTCGCGATATCGTCCCCCAGGGTGGCTGGGGCCGCCGGGGCGTGTTGCTGGCGGCGCTGGTCGCCGTCGGCCTCTGGGCTTCGACCGGTTTCTACCGGGTCGAACCCGACCAGCTCGGCATCGTGACGCGCTTCGGCAAATGGGTGGAGACCACCCAGCCGGGCCTGCATTACCACCTGCCCGCCCCGATCGAGAGCGTCGAGACGCCCTCGGTGACCAGCCAGAACCGGGTCGACGTCGGTCTTTCGACGGCTGACGGTCTGCGCGGCCTGCGCCGCGACTCGGGCGACGAGAGCCTGATCCTGACCGGCGACGAGAATATCGCCGATGTCGCCTTCTCGGTCTTCTGGGTGATCGACGACGCCGGCAAATATCTCTTCAACGTGGAAAACCCGGACGAGACCGTGCGCGCCGTGGCGGTTTCCGCGATGCGCGAGGTGATCGGCCAGTCGCGCCTGCAGGACGCCCAGACCGAGGGCCGCGAGAAGATCGCCCGCGACGCGCGCGACCTGATCCAGCAGGTGCTGAACACCTATAGCGCCGGCATCCAGGTGACGGCGCTGCAGCTCCACCGGGTCGACCCGCCGGCCGCCGTGATCGAGGCTTACCGCGACGTCCAGGCGGCCCGCGCCAATCAGGAGCAGTACCGCAACGAGGCGGAAGCCTATTACAACGACAAGGTGCCCCAGGCCCGCGGCCAGGCGCAGAAGATCCTCCAGGACTCGGAAGGCTATCGCCAGCAAGTGGTGGCCGATGCCCAGGGCCAGGCGGCCCGCTTCCTCTCGGTCCTGAAGGCCTATGACGCCGCCAAGGAAGTGACGGTCCAGCGCCTCTATATCGAGACCATGGAAGCGATCCTCCGCAACGTGAACAAGATGATCCTCGACACCGGCGCCAACGCCCAGGGCGTGCTGCCCTATCTGCCCCTGCCGGAACTCGCAAGGCCAGGCACGGGTTCGACGGGAGGCCAGCCATGAGCCGCGCCCTCGTCATCGGCGCCGTCGTGGCCGCCGCCGTCGCCATCACCGGCCTCTCGTCGGTCTTCACCGTCGACATGACCCAGCAGGCCATGGTGCTGCAGTTCGGCGATCCGAAGCAGGTGATCTCCGAGCCCGGCCTGCACGTGAAGTTGCCCTTCGTGCAGAACGTCGTCTATATCGACAAGCGGGTGCTGAATGTCGACGCCCCGGCCGAGGAACTGATCGCTGCCGACCAGAAGCGGGTGGTGATCGACGCCTTCGCCCGCTGGCGCATCGTCGATCCGCTGAAATATTACCAGCGCCTGCGCACCGAAGACATGGCCCGCCGCCAACTCGCCACCTTCATCTCGTCCAGCCTGCGCGACGTGATCGGCCGCCAGCCGCTCACCGCCCTGCTGATCGACCCGCGCGAAGGCAGCGGCGGCTCCATGCGGGCCGAGGTGATGCGCACCCTGTCCCAGCAGGTGAACGACAAGGCCAAGGAGAACGGCATCGAGGTGATGGATGTCCGCATCCGCCGCGCCGACCTGCCGGACGCCAACAGCCAGGCGATCTTCCAACGCATGCGAACCGAGCGCGAGCAGGAAGCCAAGCTGATCCGCGCCACCGGCCAGGAGGCGGCGCAGAAGCGGCGCGCCGAAGCCGACCGCGAGGCGACCGTGATCATCGCCAATGCCGAGCGCGATTCCGAGATCAAGCGCGGTGAAGGCGATGCCGAAGCGATCAAGATCTTCGCCGATGCCTTCGGCGCCGATCCCAAGTTCTTCGCCTTCTACCGCTCGATGCAGGCCTATCGCACGGCGCTGGCCGACAAGACCACCACCATGGTGCTGTCGCCCAGCAGTGACTTCTTCCGCTATCTCGACAATATCGCCGGGATCGCGGGCGGTGCCGCGCCTGCCAAGTGAGCCGGCCGGGCACCGCTCCGGCGGTGCCCGCCAGCCAAACCGTCTCGCCGGTGACCGGTCGAAACAAACTGGCACCGCGGTGCCAGGAAGTGGCCGAATTCGGTCATAATGCGTCCACATTCCCCGCCTACATCCCGAAATGCGGGTGAAGTCGACTTCACCTTTCAATTCTCTTGCAGGAAGCGTTGCGGCACCCAATCCTGTCCGCCGCAAAGAATGGAGCCGTCAGGTGATGGATCTCAGAGTGACTAGGGCTCAGGCCCGGGTGCAGTCGGTCGCGGCCGACGCCTTCCACCGCCGCCTGTTCGTCCTGCTCGTCGGGCTTTTGCTGCTCGCGGTGATGATGGGGGCCCAGGTCGCCCATGCCCGCGGCGCCCCCGACAGTTTCGCCGACCTCGCCGAGAAGCTGAGCCCGGCGGTGGTCAATATCTCGACCACCCAGATCGTCTCCGGCGGCAACGGCGAGGACGGCGGCGACGAAGAGGGCCAGGTGCCCATGCCGCAGTTCCCGCCCGGCTCGCCCTTCGAGGAACTGTTCAAGGACTTCCTGGAACGCCAGGGCCAGGGCCAGGGCAAGCCGGAACCCCGCAAGGTGCAGTCGCTCGGCTCGGGCTTCATCATCGATCCCTCGGGCGTCATCGTGACCAATAATCACGTGATCCAGGACGCCGAGGAAATCACCGTGACCCTGGCGGACGGCACCAAGCTGCCGGCCGAGCTGCGCGGCCACGATCCCAAGACCGACGTCGCCGTGCTCATCGTGAAGCCGTCGAAGCCGCTGCCCTTCGTCAATTTCGGCGACAGCGACAAGGCCCGTGTCGGCGACTGGGTGCTCGCCATCGGCAACCCCTTCGGCCTCGGCGGTTCGGTCTCGGCCGGCATCATCTCGGCCCGCAACCGCGACATCAACGCCGGTCCCTATGACGACTTCATCCAGACCGACGCGGCGATCAACCGGGGCAACTCGGGTGGCCCGCTGTTCGATATGGACGGCAACGTCATCGGCATCAACACCGCGATCTATTCGCCCTCGGGCGGCTCGGTCGGCATCGGCTTCTCGATCCCCTCGGCCCTGGCCCAGCAGGTCGTGGCCCAGCTCCGCGAATTCGGCGAGACCCGGCGCGGCTGGCTCGGCGTGCGCATCCAGTCCGTCTCGGACGAGATCGCCGAGAGCCTGAACCTCGACAAGGCGCGCGGCGCCCTGGTCGCGGGCGTCGACGACAAGGGCCCGGCCGCGGCCGCCGGCATCGTCGCGGGCGACGTCATCCTGACCTTCGACGGCAAGCCTGTGCCCGACATGCGCACCCTGCCCCGCATCGTGGCCGAGACCAAGATCGGCAACACCGTGCCGGTCGTGGTCTGGCACGAGGGCAAGGAGAAGACGGTTCAGGTCAAGGTCGGCCAGCTCGACGAGACGGCGACCGCCGACGCTTCGGGCAGCGGCCAGAAGGGCGGCACGGCACCGACCAAGACTCAGGTCGTGCTCGGCCTCACCCTGTCGCCCCTGACCGACGAGCTGCGCGGCAAGAACAATGTCCCCGATGACGTGAAGGGCGTCGTGGTCACCGACGTCGCGGAGAGCAGCGCCGCCGCCGAAAAGGGCATCCGCCCGGGCGACGTGATCGTCGAAGTGGCCCAGGCCAAGGTCGAGACCCCGGCCCAGATCGCCGAAAAGGTGAAGGCCGAGAAGGACGCCGGGCGCAAGTCCGTGCTCTTCCTGGTCAGCCGCGCCGGCGACCTCCGCTTCGTGGCGCTGCGCGTCGACAAGTAACGCCTCTGATCCGGCCCCTCCCCAGCCCAGGGGAGGGGCCGCCTTTCAAGCTGCGCTTGAAAAGTAGGGAAAAATCCCTACCTTTGTGGCTCCCGAACGAGGAGCCGCGCCATGGCCGATCTGGCCGTCATCGCCAGGACCTGTATCGTCAGCCCCAAGGGCCAGACCACGCTGCCGCTCGCGGTTCGCCAGGTCCTCGGCGTGCGTGACGGGGGCGAAGTGGTATTCCGCACCGACGGGCATCGGGTCGTGGTCGAAGCGGTCGACGCCGCGCACGACGATCCGGCCATCGGCGCCTTCCTCGGCCTGATCGCCGCGGATATCGCGGCGGCCCGGGCCGTGAGCCTTCTGCCCGCCGACCTGCTCGACGCCCTTGAGGCGGCGCGGCGCGAGGTCGACGTCGATCTGGATCAGTCGATCGAGGGCGATGTTTGCCTCTGACGGTCGGC
>JAYSCC010000328.1:0-4294 GCA_041915065.1 Zavarzinia sp. | reverse complement strand
AGGCTCCCCAATCCGTCCGCGGGAAGCCTAAGTGAGCCCCAGCTACCGGGGTCCCGTTTGGGCGCCGATCACCCCCGTAGCGGGGTCCTTATTCCATGCTTGTTAACATTCAAGGACGGTCGCGGCGAACTGCATCGGTGCCTGACCGCGACGCAGGCGGCGCTCCGCCACAACCGGATAGAACGCAACCGCCATCAGGCGGCACGGGCGCGGCATGACATGAGTGCCTGGCAGGTCGAGCGCCGCCAGCGCACGCGGCATCTGATCGAGCTCGGCGGCCTCGTCGTCAAAGCCGGTATCGTGGACCTGACCGGCGACGACCGCGCCATCATCTACGGCGCGCTGCTCTGGATGGCCGCCAAGCTCCGAAGCGATCAGGGCGAACACGCGCGAAGCCTGTGGGCCGCAAAGGGGAAGCAGGCATTCGAGGATGATTGAGGCCTGTATCGCCAGACGACACGCCCTCTTCGACCTGCATCATCGTCCTGGAAAGAGAACGCGCTCCAAAGCGTCGGCCAGGTCGCGGCGTTTGACGTCGGACAGCTTGGCGAGATTGCGCTGTTTCCACATGACCGCGGGCAACTGCCGAGCCTCCGGTAGCCCGAGAAGCGCCCAGTTCGCCTCGCCTCGTTTGAAGCCGGCCAGAAAATGCCGGTGGTCCTCAGGCATGGCAGCGACCATTGCGGCAATGATCGCTTCCCGCGCCGCTTCGAGCTCGGCGAGTGCGACAGGTTCCCGGGTCATGCCGGCGAAGCCCCGCTCGAACTCGTCGCGCAGCGGCTTGGAGGTCGGGGCCAGCACTTCGGCCATCGGCCGGTTGTGGCTGATGACGTAGACCAGAAAGGCGCGACGCAACTCGTCTGTAATCCCCTCGTTCGCCAGCAGGGCGCGCACGTCGAAGAGGTCACGAGGATGCTGGCGATCGAGCGCCGCCACGATCTTGCCTGCGTAGAGGTCGGCAAAGGATACGACCCGGATTTCAGCAAAACCGAAAGCGTCCTCGACCGCGGGAACCACCGGCGTCACGACGGGGTCATAGACGGTGCCGCGCAGGACCGGCGTCACCTCGATCTTGATCTGGACGCCGCCGGCCCGAACGATCAGCTTGGTGACGATATTCTCGTCTGCCGAACGCGACGCATTGACCTTCGCCCCCGGTATGCCCCGCTCGATCCGCGCCCTGATCCGCAGCATGGCGGCGTCGATGGCAAGGAGCGATGCGGCCCGATCCTCCACCGGCAGATAGGCCAGGTCGATGTCGACGGAGAGGCGCGGCATGTCGCGCACGAAGAGATTGATGGCGGTGCCGCCCTTCAGCGCGAAAACCCGCTCCTCCGCGACGAAGGGAAGGACGCGAATGAGAAGCGCGACCTGCTGCCGATATGTGCCGAGGAAGGCCATGAAGTTCACCGGCCTCCCAGGTCGGACGGCACGGTGATGTTGTAGTGCGGATCGAGCTTGCCGCCTTTGACGAGGACCCGCTTGCCCGAACCCAGATTGATGCGGGACACGTCGAGCCGGGATTGCCAGGCATGGCGGTGCCGGTCGGCGAAGAAGAGGAAGAGCCGCTTCACCTTCACGCTGGCGCAAGCCTCCAGCAGCGCTTGCAGGCGGCGCGGGCTCAGGTCGCTCATTCCTTCCATCAGGGTATCGGCTTGATGGAAGCTTTCGTGCTCGGGCAGCTCGTCGAGCAGTTCGAGAACGGCGCGCTCCTTGCTGGAGTAGCGAATGGGCATGGCCACGCCGCCGGCACTGATCATTTCGGGAGTGGGCAGAGGCGGTACGCCAGCGTCGGCGGGAAACAGAGGCAGGTTGTTGTGATAGCGAAAGGTCTCGTCGAGGGGGAGGCTGGCCAGCCATGTCGGCGGTCGCTTCGGCCCGTAGAGGTGAACCTCGCGCGTCACGGTCGAGAGGTAATGGGCGTAACCCTGCTGTTCCAGCGCGGTGCGCCCGCCGACGGTCAGTGGAAGGTCCAGCACCACCTGGAGAGAGATGACCACCTGCTGCCAGGTCAGCGGCGTGCGCGAGCGGCGATAGACGCGCCGCGCTGGACTAACAAGCCACCCCGCGCGGACATATTGGCTGCGCAGCGCCGACGAATAGCCGTGGGCCTCCATCCAGGCGGCATCGGCCAGGAGTCCCTCGGGGAGCTCCTGCTGGAGACGGTTTAGCTTTCCACCTGAACGCATATCCATGCTTATCAATTTTGCAGATTTATAAACCGATGTCGAGTTTGCCTTTTGCCGACCTTGCTAAGCCAAACTTAATGTTTTTTGCGCCTTATAAACCCTCTCTCCCAACCTGGAAGCCCAGGGAACCCTTCAGCGTACCACCGAGGTTTGCGAGATCCGTGATGACCGACCGCAGTTCCGGCCAGGGGGACTCTTCGTCATCGGGAGACGGCTCGCCCATGCGGACGATCATGGCGAGCTTCGCCGCCACGCCCGACAAGCTGGCCGCAGGCGTCGCCGCCAGAGCCTCCGTCAAGGCCTGCTCGGCCTCCTGGGCTTCATCCAGGTCCTCGGCCAAGTCGTCCATGCCGAGGGCTTCCTGCGCGGCGTCCCAGCGCTCTCTGTGCTCGGCGAGCTGATCGAGAAGCGCCTTCGCCCTCTCGGTCTCCCCCAGCCACCGGGAGACCTCGTCGGCTTGGGTGACGCGGAGCGGGAGAGGCTGGCCGGGAAGGAGAAGTTCGACGGCGGGGAAGCCGATCTCCCGGGCGAGGCGGGTTTCGAGGCGCTGCCATTTCCGGGTCAGCTTGACGACCTCGGCGTGAACGCGCCGCCAGCGCTCCCAGAGATCGACGGCAGGGTCGAGAGCCTTGCGGCGCCGCGACATGTTCGCCAATGGCAGGACAGCGGAACTCCCGAGCACTGCCCGGCGGGTCACGCCACGCGGACTCGTGTTATGGTCAGAATCAGCCATGATCCTGGCTCCCATAAGCTAGGATTGCGGTTAGGCCGCGTGACGCGGTGCAACGCTTCGCGCGGCCGCCTTTGTCTTTAAGGCAGACATATAGCATATTTACACGATCCGCAGATGTCGGCAATATGAAAAGGTCTACGTTTGCCTTTTGATACGATTTCACCAAGCCAATGCCGCGCCGCACGAGGCTTTCTGAACTGGACTCAGACCGAATTGGCCGCCGCAGCAAAGGTGTCCAAGCCCACTGTCGCGGACTTCGAGCGGGGCGCACGGTCGCCCCACCCGAACAACGTGGACGCGATCAGGAGCGCGCTGGAAGCGGCGGGGATCACCTTCCTGAACGACGACGGCCGGGGGCCGGGCGTACGATACAAGGGCGTGGAGCAGCGATAGGCAGGCACCGGCCCCGTCCTTACCGGAGACACTCCATGCCTGACACTCCTTCCCGGCGGCCGCACCATCGAGAAGTTCCGGACCTCCGATCCCCGGCATTCCGCGCGGAAGCGCACCGCCAGTCAGCCGTCGTCGCCGGCAGCGCCCGAGCCCGCGAGGATCAAGCCTTCATCGACGCCGTAGCCAGCCGGAACGAAGAGTGAGATGCCTAGCTTATTTTCGCCCGTGAGCACATACGCGTGTCATTTGGTTCGGGAGCGTACCCCAACCCAGTATCCCATAAGCCGTTGATATGAATACGCTTTTACGTCATGGCCGGGGAGCCCTATCGGCGCCGATCGCCCCCCTTCTACACGACGATTTTCCCTGAATATTGGCCACCTATACCGACATTGCTCCGTGGTCCCGTCACAGTGCCGATTAACACGCGGGCCCCGAATTGAACCGTGGCCGCGACCGAGAAGCGGCAACATGCGGAAGCCGCGCCTAAACGAACGATGCCACGCCTGACAGCCAGCCCGATCAACGCCGGGGTCCACCGAGGACGTCGGATGGCGGCGACATCCCCTCGGTCAGAAGGACCGCCCACTCCTCGGCAAGCTCGCGCCGGCGTTGCATATAGCCAGCACGGTTGTAGGCTGCCTCGACCTTGTCCCTCGAAGTATGGGCCAGCATTAGGTCGATGATATGCCTGTCCGCTTTGTGTCGCTCGTTCATGACCGTGGAAAAAGCGCTGCGCCAGCCATGCGGGGTATGTCGCCCGAAGTAACCCGCCCTGTTCAGGAGATAGCCGAGGGCATTCTCTGACATCGGCCGATGGGCGTGACGGGCCGATGGGAACACCAGCGGCGCACGGCCCGCCAACCCCTTCAACACCTGCAGGACCTCGATCGCTGCCGGAGCCAAGGGCACCAGGTGCTCGGCCTTGGATGCCACTCGCCCCTTCATGCGAGCGGCCGGAACCCGCCAGATCGGCTCA
>JAYSCC010000327.1:0-4309 GCA_041915065.1 Zavarzinia sp. | reverse complement strand
CGGCGGCGGGAACGGCTCGATCATCGGCCGCAACACCTTCCAGCGCTCGCGCGAGGATGCGCTGGCCATGCTCGACAAGCTGGTCCGCATCTACAAGGGCCAGGAGTAAGACTTTGGCGGCAGGGCGCGAAGCGCAGGACGACCCGCGTCGGCCCTGCCGCCTCTATCTGATCACGCCGCCCGCGCTCGACGTGGCGCCCTTCGCGGAGACGCTGAAGGCCGCCCTCGATGCGGGCGACGTCGCCTGCGTCCAGCTCCGCCTCAAGAGTGTGACGGACGACCATATCCTGCGCACCGCCGACGTGTTGATGCCGATCGTGCAGCAGGCGGGCGCCGCCTTCATCCTGAACGACCGCCCGGACCTCGCCCAGGCGCTGGGCGCCGACGGCGTCCATGTCGGCCAGGAAGACACGCCTTACGCCAAGGCCCGCCAGATCGTCGGGCCCGATGCGATCGTCGGCGTGACCTGCCATGCCAGCCGCCACCTGGCCATGGAAGCGGGCGAGGCCGGGGCCGATTACGTCGCCTTCGGCGCCTTCTTCCCGACCGCGACCAAGGAGGCCAAGACCAGGGCGCCGATCGAGCTCATCGCTTGGTGGGCCGAGATGATGACCGTGCCCCAGGTCGCGATCGGCGGCATCACGGTCGAGAACTGCCGCCCCCTGGTCGAGGCCGGGGCCGATTTCCTGGCCGTCTCCGCCGGGGTCTGGCAGCACCCGGAAGGCCCGGCCGCCGCCGTGAAGGCCTTCGACGCCCTCTTCGCGTCGACAGCGCGCCTTTAGGGCCTTCGGGTCCAGGATCCGGCCGTCAACAACGACCGGAGTTCTCGTCATGCCGGGCTCCCTGCCCCATCAGGTGGTCGAACCGCGCGCCTTTTTCGACCTCGACGTCGCCCGCCGCCAGGGCGAAGTCCTGGGTCATTTCCACGGCCGCACCATCTTCGAGGAAGTGCGCGATGCGCGCGGCGCCCGCTATCTCTTCCTCGGCCTCGCGCCCAGCCGGCCCGACGGCAGCGTCGACCTCACGGCGATCGGCCGCGACCAATGGCTGGTCGACGGCACCCTGCTCTATGTCCGCCAGGCCCGGCGGGAGAACTGAAGCCCCCCAACAAGCGAAACGCCCCGCCGTTGCCGGCGGGGCGTTCCAATCGGATCGGCGACTGGGTCAGTCGTCCCGGATCAATCGTCCCCGATCAATCGTCGTTGTCGGCCTCTTCCTCGAAGCCCTCGTCCTCATATTCGAGTTCGGCGATCAGCAGGACGGCGGCGTCGCCCTGGTCGTCCTCGATGACGTCGATGGCGCCGATGTCATAGACGTCGACTTCGTCTTCGTCGAACGGCATGGCGAGCCGAAGTTCGGTATCGCCGTCGATCTTCGACAGTTCGGCGATCAGCTCGGAGACCTTCATAACCCTGTTCCTTGTCGCTGGGGGCGTCGGTTCACGTTTCCGGGACCATAGCCGAGCCATGTTGCAAGTCGAGGAAAATCCTCAGGCCGCGATCGCCCCTTTGATGGCTTCGAGGGCGGCTTCCGCCTTGTCTCCGTCAGGCCCGCCGGCCTGGGCGAGATCGGGCCTGCCGCCGCCGCCCTTGCCGCCCACCGCCTCGACGCCGACGCGGATCAGGTCGACCGCACTGTGCTTGGCCGTCAGGTCTTCGGTCACGCCGACCACCAGGGCCGCCTTGCCGTCATTGACCGCGACGAAGGCGACGATGCCGGAGCCGAGCTGCTTCTTGGTCTCGTCGACGAGGCCGCGCAGGTCCTTCGGATTGACCCCGTCGAGGCGCTTTGCCACCACCTGGACACCGCCGACCGAAGTGGGCGCCAGACCGCCGCCCGAGCCGCCGCCGGTGGCGAGCTGCTTCTTCGCCTCCGCCAATTCGCGCTCGAGCCGCTTGCGTTCCTCGAGCAGCGATGCGACGCGTTCCGGCAAGTCCACGGGCGAGGCCTTCAGCGTCGCCGCGGTGCGCTTCAACAGCGCTTCCTCGTCGCGCATATATTTGAGCGCAGCCGCCCCGGTCAGCGCCTCGATCCGGCGGATGCCGGCCGACACGGCGCTTTCCGAGACGATCTTGAAGACCGCAATGTCGCCGGTGCGGAAGACATGGGTGCCGCCGCAGAGTTCGGTCGAGAAGGCATGGTCGATATCGGTGCCGCCCATCGAAACGACACGCACTTCGTCACCATATTTCTCGCCGAAGAGGGCGAGTGCGCCGGCCTTCACCGCCTCGTCCGGCGTCATCAGGCGCGTCACCACCGAGCCGTTGTCGCGGATCGCCTCGTTCACTTCCTTCTCGACCGCGTCGATCTCCTCGTCCGACAGGGCCTTGGGATGGCTGATGTCGAAGCGCAGGCGCTCTTCTGCCACCATCGAGCCCTTCTGGGTCACATGGAGACCGAGCACGTCGCGCAGCGCGCGGTGCAGCAGGTGGGTGGCGGAATGGTTGGCACGGAGCCGCGAACGCCGGCCGTGGTCGATCGCCAGATTGACCACCTCACCGAGCTTGGCCGTGCCGCCCTCGACCACGCCCTGGTGGATGTGAAGGCCGAGCTTCTTGGCCGTATCGGAGACGGCGACGCTCCAACCCGGGCCGCGGATCATGCCGGTGTCGCCCATCTGGCCGCCAGATTCGCCGTAGAACGGGGTCTGGTTCACCACGATCGAGACCGCGGTGCCGGGAGCGGCGCTCTCGACCCGCTTGCCGTCGACGATCAGGCCAACGATCCGCGCCTCCGCCGTATCGGTGTCATAGCCGAGGAATTCGGTGGCGCCCGCCTCTTCCTTCAGCTCGTACCAGACGAGATCGGTCGCCGCCTCGCCCGAGCCGGCCCAGGCCTTGCGCGCCTCGGCCTTTTGATGCGCCATGGCGGTGTCGAAGCCCGCCGTGTCGACCGCGATATTCTTGGCCCGGAGCGCGTCCTGGGTCAGATCGAGCGGGAAGCCATAGGTGTCATAGAGCTTGAAGGCGACGTCGCCCGCCAGCGCCTGGCCGGGTGCGAGCTGCGCCACTTCGTCGTCGAGCAGCTTGAGGCCGCGTTCGAGGGTCTGCTTGAAGCGGGTCTCTTCGAGTTTCAGGGTCTCGGTGATCAGGGCTTCGGCGCGGATCAGCTCGGGATAAGTGCCGCCCATCTGATTGATCAGGGCCGGCACCAGGCGGTACATCAGCGGTTCCTTGGCGCCGATCAGCTGGGCGTGGCGCATGGCACGCCGCATGATCCGGCGCAGCACGTTGCCGCGGCCCTCGTTCGACGGCATGACACCATCGGCGATCAGGAAGGACGAGGAGCGCAGATGGTCGGCGATGACCCGGTGGCTGGCCTGGAAGGGGCCGTGCGGGTCGGTCCTGGTGGCATCGGCCGAGGCCGTGATCAGGGCCTTGAAGAGGTCGGTCTCGTAATTATTGTGCACGCCCTGGAGCACGGCGGCGACCCGCTCCAGCCCCATGCCGGTATCGATCGAGGGCTTGGGTAGCAGCACGCGCGAGCCGTCGGCCGACTGCTCGTACTGCATGAAGACCAGGTTCCAGATCTCGATATAGCGGTCGCCGTCGGCATCCGGGCTGCCGGGCGGGCCGCCCGCGACTTCGGGGCCGTGGTCGTAGAAGATCTCGGAACAGGGACCGCAGGGGCCGGTATCGCCCATGGCCCAGAAATTGTCGGAAGTGGCGATCCGCACGATGCGTTCGTCCGGCAGGCCGGCGATCTTCTTCCAGAAGCCGAAGGCCTCGTCATCCTCGTGATAGACGGTGACCCAGAGCTTGTCCCTCTCAAGCCCGAAGCCCTGCGTCACCAGGCCCCAGGCGAGTTCGATCGCGGTTTCTTTGAAATAGTCGCCGAAGGAGAAATTCCCCAGCATCTCGAAGAAGGTGTGATGGCGCGCGGTATAGCCGACATTGTCGAGGTCGTTGTGCTTGCCGCCCGCACGCACGCATTTCTGCGAGGTCGCGGCGCGCACATAGTCGCGCTTTTCCTTGCCGGTGAAGATGTCCTTGAACTGGACCATGCCGGCATTGGTGAACATCAGCGTGGGATCGTTCGCCGGCACCAGGGGGCTCGAAGCGACATGGCGATGACCGGCCTTCACGAAATAGTCGATGAAGGTGGAACGGATCTCGTTGATGCTCTTCATGATCCCCTGAACCGAAAGAAAGCCCTGTAACTCCGTTTATTAGCGCCTTGCCCGGCTCGGAGTCCACGGCCCTCTCGCAAGAGCGGCCCGGGGCGCGCCGTTTCGCCCGGGCCGGTCTCGAGATGCTCAGGCGTCTTCGGCGCTGCCTTCGGCGTCCGCCTCGGGCGAGCCGGTCATGGC
>JAYSCC010000326.1:0-4310 GCA_041915065.1 Zavarzinia sp. | reverse complement strand
GCGCGCCGGGGCCTTGCCGAAGCGCGCCAGGTCGAAGCCCGCGAGGAGGTCGTCCAGCGCCGCCACCGGGACCACGGGATCGGCCGTGCCGAGGCGGGCCAGCAGGGCCGAAACCGCGACGGCTTCAACGCCGTCCGCCCGCAATCCTTCGAGCGAGAGCGAGCCGAGCCGTTTCGAGAGCCCTGCCCCCGAAGCATCGACCAGGAGGGAGAGATGGCCGAAGCCCGGCACAGCGCCGCCCAGGGCCTCGAACAGCTCGATTTGCACGCCTGTATTGGTCACGTGATCCTCGCCCCGGATCACATGGCTGATGGCGAAGTCGATATCATCGACGACCGAGGTCAGGGTGTAGAGCGGCCGCCCGTCGGCCCTGACCAGCACCGGATCGGAGAGCGAGGCGGTATCCACCACGGTCTCGCCCTTCACCAGGTCGGCCCAGGCGATGCGCCGGCCGTCCAGGCGGAAGCGCCAATGGGGTGCGCCCCGCTCTGCCGTCAGCTTCGCCTTGGCGGCGTCGTCGAGGCGGAGGGCAGCGCGGTCATAGACCGGCGGCTTATGGCTGGCGATCTGGAGCTTGCGGCGAAGTTCCAGCTCCTCCGCCGTCTCCCAGGCGGGATAGAGGCGGCCTGATACCTTCAGGGCCTCGATCGCCGCGGTGTAGCGCTCCATGCGGTCGCTCTCGCGGGCGAATGAATCCCAGCGGAGGCCGAGCCAGCGGAGGTCGGCCTCGATCCCGGCGGCGAATTCGGCGGTGGAGCGTTCGGTGTCGGTGTCGTCCAGGCGGAACAGGAAATGCCCGCCCTGTTTCCGGGCGAACAGCCAGTTGACCAGGGCGATCCTGGCATTGCCGACGTGGAGCCGGCCGGTCGGGCTCGGCGCGAAGCGGACGCGAACCATCAGCGGGCGTCTCTGAAGCCGTTGGTGATCGGATAGCGGCGGTCGCGGCCGAACAGCTTGCGGCCGATCTTCACCCCCGGCGCCGCCTGGCGCCGCTTATATTCGGCGACATAGAGCAATTGCTCGATCCGCCGCACGGTCGCCGGTGCATGGCCGCGCGCGACCACGTCTTCGAAGGCCATCTCCTGCTCGACCAGGCATTCCAGGATATCGTCCAGCTCGTCATAGGGCGGCAGGCTGTCCTGGTCTTTCTGGTTTTCGCGGAGTTCGGCGGTCGGCGGCTTGGTGATCACCCGTTCCGGCATCACGGCGCCGAGGGGACCGAGGGCGCCTTCCGGCCGGTTCTCGTTCCGCCAGCGCGACAGGGCGAAGACCGTGGTCTTGTAGATGTCCTTCAGCACGGAGTAGCCGCCGCACATGTCGCCATAGATGGTGGCATAGCCGACCGAGACTTCAGACTTGTTGCCGGTGGTCAATACCATGTGGCCGAATTTGTTGGAGATCGCCATGAGCGCCAGGCCGCGGGCGCGGGACTGGATATTCTCTTCCGTGATGTCGGGCTTCCGGCCTTCGAAGACCGGGCCCATCATCTGGCCGAAGGCGGCTACGGCAGGCTCGATCCCCACTTCGTCGAGGCGGCAGCCAAGCAGCTTGGCGCAAAGCTCGGCATCTTCGAGGCTGTCGCGGCTGGTGTAGCGCGACGGCAGCATGACGCACCAGACCCGCTCCGGCCCCAGCGCATCGACCGCGACCGCGGCCGAAATCGCCGAATCGATACCGCCCGACAGGCCGAGGACGACGCCCGGAAAGCGGTTCTTCGCCACATAGTCGCGAAGGCCCAGCATCATGGCGCCGTAAATCTGGCCGAGCCGGTCGGGCACCACGGCCACCGGCCCGTCGACCGGACGCCAGCCCGCCGCCCCCTTCCGCCATTCGATCACGGCGAGGGATTCCTGGAACGCGGGCATGCGGAACAGCAGGTCACCCGCCGGGTCGACGGCGAAACTGGCGCCGTCGAAGACCAACTCGTCCTGGCCGCCGACCTGATTGAGATAGACCAGCGGCACGCCGCATTCGGTGGCCCTGGCGGCGGCCAGCTCGACCCGCACGCCGTCCTTGTCCGCCTCGAAGGGGCTGCCGTTCGGCACCAGCAGGAGATCGACGCCCTGCTCCGCCAGCGGGCCGCAGACGGCCGGAGTCCAGATGTCCTCGCAGATCGGCAGGCCGAGGCGCAGCCCGCGGAATTCGACCGGGGCCGGCGTCGGGCCGGGCTGGAACACCCGTTTCTCGTCGAAGACGCCGTAATTGGGCAGATCGACCTTGAAGCGGAGTGCCGCGATCAACCCGCCGTCCAGCAGGGCGACGGCATTGTGCAGGAGCCCCGCCTCGCGCCAGGGCACGCCGACCAGCAGGGCCGGCCCGCCGTCCGTCGTGTCAGCGGCCAGGACATGGACAGCGGCCATGGCGTCGTCGACGAAGGCGGGCTTCAGCACCAGGTCTTCCGGCGGATAGCCGGTGACCGACAACTCGCTGGTGACGAGCAGGTCGGCCCCCGCTGCCGCTGCGCGGGCAGCGCGGATCTTCGCCACATTGCCGGCGATGTCGCCGACGGTGAAATCGATCTGGGCCAGGGCCAGGCGGAAGCACGCAGTCATGGCAGAAGCATTAGCGGGCGGCGCGAAGCTCGGCAACGGCCGCATTGTACTGGCCGCCATTCCCGCTATCGTCGGCACAAATAACGAGGCCTGAAAAAATGGGGAGGAGAGCATGATCGTCAATCGCCAGTTCCGCCTGAAGCGGCGGCCGCACGGCCGCGTCGAACGCGCGGATTTCGATTTCCTGGAATCGCCGGTGCCGGAGCCCGCCGAGGGCCAGGCCGTGGCCCGCAACCTCTATCTGTCGCTCGATCCGACCAACCGGATCTGGATGACGGATATGGAGCAATATATGCCGCCCGTCGGCCTCGGCGAGGTGATGCGGGGCGGCGGCATCGGCAGGATCGTCGCCTCCCGCCATCCGGGCTACAAGGAAGGCGATCTCGTCTCCGGCCTGCTCGGCTGGCAGGACTATTGCCTGATCGGGGCGCCTGGCGAATTGCTGCCGCCGGCCGTGATCCCGGACGGGCTGCCGATTCCCCTGCCCACCCTGATGGGCGCCTGCGGCATGACCGGCTTGACCGCCTATTTCGGCCTGACCGTGATCGGCGAGCCGAAGCCGGGCGAGACCGTGGTGGTTTCGGCCGCGGCCGGCGCTGTCGGCTCGGTCGTGGGCCAAGTCGCCAAGATCCTGGGTGCGCGCGTCGTCGGCATCGCCGGCGGGCGGCAGAAGTGTGAACTGCTGGTCAAGGAATTCGGCTTCGATGCCGCGGTCGACTACAAGGCGCCGGATTTCCTGGACCAGCTCGCGGCGGCGACGCCCAAGGGCGTCGACGTCTATTTCGAGAATGTCGGCGGCAGCATCATGGAAGCGGTGCTCGGTCGCATGAATCTTTATTCCCGCATGCCGCTCTGCGGCATGATCTCGAGCTACAACGAGGATGCCCCGCCGCGCTACGACCTGCGTCCCTTCCTGATTAAGCGGATCCGGCTTCAGGGCTTCATCATCACCGACTTCAAGGACCGCTTCATCGAGGGCAGCATGCAGCTCGCCCAATGGCATATGGAAGGCCGGCTGAAGTCGCGCGAGACGGTGGTCGAGGGCCTGGAGCGGGCGCCGGAAGCCCTGAACATGCTGTTTGACGGCACCAATATCGGCAAGCTGGTGGTCCGGATCTGACCTATTCGGCGGCCTGTGGCTCGACCGAGCTGCGCAGCGGGCGCTCCTCCATCAGCCCCAGGAAGACCAGGGAGGCGGCGAGGCAGCCGGCCGCCGCCCAAAAGACGGCGGCGAAGACGGCGGCGAGGTCCCTGCCCTGCGCCGCCATCTGGCCGGCCAGGGCGTGGAGGTCCAGCGCATCGCCCGCCGAGGCACCGATGCCGGCGAAGAAGATCGCACTGAACACCGCGACGATGACGGCACTGCCGAGCGCCCGGAAGAAATTCATCGCCCCCGTGGCCGTGCCCATCTGCGCCATCGGCACGGCATTCTGGATGGCGACCGTGGTGACCGGCAGCACCAAGCCGATGCAGAAGCCGGCGACCGCCAGCAGAAGCGCCGTACCGGCATCGCCGAAACCCGAAGGATGCAAGGCCAGCGCCGCCATCAGCAGGCCAGAACCGGCGCAGCCGGCGAGCGGCAGGATCTTGTAATGCTCGAGCCTGGCCATGCCACGCCCCGCCGTGGTGGCGCCGAGCGGCACCGTCCCCATGAGCGAGATCAGCATCAGCCCGGCCGTGCTGGCGCTATGGCCCAGCACCGCTTCGAGATAGAGCGGCACCACCATGCAGAGGCCGATCAGCGTGCCCATGGTCAGC
>JAYSCC010000325.1:0-4350 GCA_041915065.1 Zavarzinia sp. | reverse complement strand
GGTGCTGGGCATCGGCGGTATCACGATTCCGATGCTGGCCCTCTCGGACCTGTTGATCGAAAACCCGGAAAGCGCGGTCTTCACCCTGGAAAATCCGGGCGTGGACGGGTCCTCGTCGTCCTCGGTCTGGCTGAAAGGCGATCCGGTGTGCAGCCCGACCGGCGAGGCGCAGGATACCGCCAGCTACACGATCCGCGACAATACGCCGACCATGGTGCTGTCCGGCCATGTCTATGTCGACGCCAATACCAACAATGTGCGCGATGGGGTCGAGCAATGGACCTCGACCACGCCGCTGGCCTCGAGCGTCTATATCAATGTCGTCAAGGACAACCAAGTCGTCGCCTCCCAGTCGGTGACCAGCGGCGACGGCGCCTGGTCGATCACGGTGCCGGTCGATTCGGACTATACCGTGGTGCTGTCCGACGACGGCGCCAATCCCGCCGCGGCGCCGCCCCTCTACTGGCAGCCGCAGAATCCATCGAATCTCAAATACACTGGCGTCAGTGCCAGCCAGTCGACCCTGGACTTCGGCCTGAAGGCGACCAAGGCGACCGATCCCGTGGTCATGGTCAAGGCCTTCGGCACCGGCCGGCTGCTGCTCGGCAATACCACCATCGTCCGCTTCCAGATCAACAATTCCGACGGCAATCCGGCCCGCAGCGGCATCGCCTTCACCGATACGCTGCCGGACGGCCTGACCCTGATCGGCAGCCCGTCCTGGAGCACGGCGGGATGCAGCGGAACATTGTCCTCCGGCACCGGCAACCAGGTCGCGCTGACCGGTGGCGCCATCGCTTCGGGCACCGCCTATTGCATCATCGAGGCGACGGTACGGGGCGACAGTGTCGGCACCAAGCTGAACGACAGCACCCGCCTCAGCAACGTGAGCGGTATCTATACGCTGGTCGATGCCAGTGTCTGGGTTGGCACTTTCTATGGCATTTCCGGCTATGTCTTCGCCGATACCGATGCCAACGGCCTGAAAGGCAGCAGCGAGACAGGCACCGGCTCGACCTGGCAGGTCAAGCTCGCGCCACGCAGCGGCTCGACCTGCTCGACCCCGATTTCCGACTACAGCGTCTCGGTCGCGGCGACCGGCGCCTATGCCATCAACGAAGTACCGCCAGGTGACTATTGCCTGATCGTCGATGACAATACGACCGCCAGCGACGTGGTTTCGACCACGCCGGGCTGGATGCAGACCCTGCCTGCGGCCGGCATTCTCTATGTAACGGTCAGCGTTGCCAATCTGGCCAACCAGAACTTCGGCCTGTTCCGTGGCGGCATCGTCAAGGGCCGGGTCTTCCTCGACCAGGGGACGCCGGTAGCGAGCCCCGGCACGAGTGCGAACAACGGAATTCCCGACGGCGGCGACGAGGGCGGGCTCGGCGGCGTCACGGTGACGGCGGCGGTGGGGGCCACCGTGGTCGGCACAGCACAGACGGACGGCGCCGGCAATTACACCTTGTTCGTGCCGCAATCGGCCAATGGCGCGACCTTGACGGTGACCGAGACCAACCTCGCCAATTATCGTTCGACCGGCGCTTCGGTCAGTAGTACCGCAATCGGGACCAGCGCGGTCACGGTCGGCGGCACCGCCTATGTGTACGACCGCACAGCCGATCGCTTCAGCTTCGCCTTCGCCACCGGGACCACCTATAGCAGCCTCGATTTCGGCGACGTGCCGGACAACAGGCTGACCGGCACCGGCTTGCAGGGTGCGGCCCCGGGCTCGACCGTGGTCTACAGCCATGTCTTCATCGCCGGCAGCGCCGGCTTGGTGAGCTTTGCCGACACCGGGGTGACGACGCCCAATACGTCCACCGGCTGGACGGATTCGGTCTTCCTCGATACTGCCTGCAATGGCGTCATCGATGGTGCAGGCGACCTCGGCCTCGCGCCGGGCAGCCAGATGGCGGTCACCGCGGGGCAGCAGATCTGCTTGATCGCCAAAATCTTCGTGCCCCTGTCGGCGGCGAACGCTGACAAGCGGGTCTCGACCCTGAGCGCCGACTTCACCTATAGCAACGCGTCCCCCGGGTTGGTCGGCAGTTACAGTCAGACCGACACCACCACCGTGGGCGAGGGCACGGCTCTGGCGCTGACCAAGCGGGTGCGCCGGGTCGACGCCGCCTGCGCCGCCCTGGCCTCGCCCGCCGGCGACTGGAGCGTCAGCAACCAGGCCCCGCCCCAGAGCTACCTGCAATACCAGATCCACTATGTGAACAATTCGTCCGAGCGGATGCACAGCCTGGAAATCAAGGACACGACCCCGGCCTTCACGAGCTTCGTCGCCGCAGCTTGCGGCACGACGCCGGCCGGCCTGACCTGCGCCACGCCGGCTGCCGCCAATGGCAGCGCCCCGGCCGCCGGCGCCATGGGTCAGATCCGTTGGGCCTTCACCGATGGTGCTCCGCCCAACGACGGTCTCGCCCCCGGCAGCAGTGGCGATGTAACCTTCTGTGTCCGGGTCCAGCCCTGACGGTCGCAGCGGATCGCGGAGAGATCAGCGCAGGCCGATAACGCCCAGAGTGCGGGCGGTACGGATCGCTTGGCGGCGGCCACGGGCGGCGAATTTATCGAAGATGCGCTGCCAGTACCATTTGACCGTGCTCTCGGCGATCGCCATCTCGGTCGCGATTTCGCCGTTGGAGAGGCCGCTGTCGGCGAGACGCAGGATCTCGATCTCGCGCTCGGTCAGGGTTTCGTAGAGGGCGACTTCCTGCAGGTCGGCGGCCTCCGCCGGGCCCGCCGCGTCGCGGCCGATCGCTTCGAGGATGGCACCGGCATAATCGGCGATGGCGGGCGCCTGTTCGCGGTAGCGGAGCTGGATCGCGGCGAAGGCCGGTGACAGGCAGGGGCCCTGGTCCGCGAAGGTGCGGACGAAACGGGAATGGGTCAGGCTCTTCAAGACATCGGCCAGCATGCGCTGGGCACCCTCCATGTCGCTGTCGCGGATCATGGCCCGGCCCAGCAGGGCGGCGATCGCCGCGCTCGCCGCCTTGGCCTGGCGATGGGTCGCGAAGCGCAGCCAGCGGCTCAGGATGGCGACCGCCTTGCGCGGCTCGCCCGCCGCAATCAGCCGCTCGCAATGGACCAGGGCGGCGATCTCGTGCCGGCTGTTCGGCATGGCGATCGACCACGGGTCTTCGAAGCCGGTGGGCAGCGGCCCGAGATCGAGGGTGTCGAGCCGCGGGGCGAAGAAGGAATCGAGCCCCGCCAGCCGCACCCGCTCCAGGATGATACGGCCCTGGAAACGGTCGAAGCCGAATTGGGTGGCGGCGCAATCCGCTTCGTCCAGGAGGGCAATCACGCGGGCGAAATCGCGGTCGAGAAAGGCGAGCCGGACCGAGGTCAGGAAGGCTTCCATCATATTGTCGACGAAGCCGAGTTCCTTGCTCAGCGGCAGATAGCCGGCGAGCAGCCGCCGCGCCGCCGCGAGATCGTTCCGCTCGTAGGCGATCGCGGCGAGCAGCGAGGTCGGCATCGAGGCGAGCGGGGTGAAGTCGCCGTGCAGCTTGATAGCGACGGCGAGCGAGCGCGACAGGACTTCCGACGCCTCGTCGAGCCGGCCGCAGCGCTGCAAGGCGCAGCCGACGATCGAATCGTGGAACACGGTGCCGTAATAGGCGCCGTGGCGGATGAACATCTCGCGCACTTCCTCGGCCCGCGACATGACCAGGTCGAAACGGTAGAACTCGCGGTCGGTCAGGATCTTGGCCGAGAGCGACGAGGCATACATGAACATGTCGTTGCTGTGACGCGCCTCGATCCAGGCCTGGGCGGCGGCGCGGGCGCCCGCGTTGTCGTCGTTCAGCAGCTTCAGCATCATCTCGCGATGCGACAGTTTTTCGCGCAGATAGGCGAGATCGCCGTCCTCTCCGGTCAGGGTCTGGACCGCGATCCGGGCATCGCGAAGGTCGGCCTCCGCTTCGCGGAAGCGCCAGCGCAGCTCGCTCTGCCAGGCGCGGTCGAGCAGCAGGCGGGGCAGGCGGCGGAGATGGGTGTCGCTGAGGCGGCCGGCATAGGTTTCGAGCGTCATCGCCCGGCCGGCGGAGAACAGCGCGTCGCTGCCCTCGTCCAGAAGGCCGCCGGCAAATTCCCGGTCACCCGAAGCAAAGGCGTGGTTGATCGCCTCGGTGATCATGCCGTTGTCGAACAGCCAGCGGGCGGCGGTGCGATGCAGGCCGGCGACCCGCTCGGGATGCACCTCGGTCAGCTTGCGGCGCAGGTAGTCGTTGAACAGGTGGTGGTAGCGAAACCACTTGCGTTCCTCGTCGAGCGGGATGAGGAACAGGTTCCATTGCTCGATATATTCGAGGCTCCGGTAATTGCTGGCGTCCGGAT
>JAYSCC010000324.1:312-4351 GCA_041915065.1 Zavarzinia sp. | reverse complement strand
CCGCCGCTGTGCGAGCCGACGACGCCCCCAAAGCGGTCTCCGTGACGCCCGTGTTCTCGGGCAGTGCCACGGTGACGGGCCAGCCGCTCACCCTGCCGGCGGGACCGGCGTCGGTCATCGTCTCGCGCTATGTCATCCAGGCGGGGGCCAAGCTGCCGGTGCATCGCCATCCCTATCATCGTTATGCCTATGTCGAGGCCGGCACCCTCGCCGTCTATGCCGCCGACAGCGGCCAGCGCTTCGACTACAAGGCGGGGGACTTCATCGTCGAGCTGCTGGGCGACTGGCACTACGGCGAGAACACGGGCAGCGTGCCGGTCGAACTCCTGGTGATCGACCAGGTGCCGGAGGGTGTCACCGGGAACACCGAAGTCAGGCCTTGAGCGCCGCCGGCCTGATGTGACCCGGGCGTGCGCTGCTCAAGCGCCGCGCATCCGCCGCTCGATCGCGGCGTGGGCCAGCATGAAGATCGAGACGATCACCAGGTAATAGACCAGTGCCGCGCAATACCATTCGACGAAGCGGAACGAGGCCGCGATGGCGTCGTTCACGACTGCCATGATCTCCCGGAGCGAGATCACATAGGCGAGCGACGAGACCTTCAGGATATTGATGAATTCATTCATCAGAGGCGGCAGCGCCACCCGCAGCGCCTGGGGCATGACCACCAGGCGGAAGGTCTGCAACCGGGTCAGCCCCAGCGCCGAGGCGGCCTCCCATTGGCCCGGCGGGATGGCGCGCAGTGCCGCCCGCATGACCTCGGCCATATAGGCGACCGAGACCAGGGAGAGCGACAGCACGGCGGCCACGAAGGGCGTGAACCAGCCCGCCCGCAGCAGGGCCGGAAAGACCTGGGGCGTGCCGTTCCAGACGATCAACAGCACCAGGATCAAGGGCGCCGCCCGGAACACCCAGCCGTAGAGCTGCGCCGCATAGCGCCGGCCCCGCTGTTTCGCGTTGAGGCACAGCGCCATCGGAAGACAGCCCAGGAACGAGAGCGCGAAGACCACGACCGAGAGAACCATCGCGACACCCGCCCCGGCCAACAAGGCCGGCGAGGCGAGCGCCGATGCGAACAGGCCGAGGTCGAAGGTCATGACCCTGCGTCAGCCGTCGTAGTCGACGTCGAAGACGGCGGGGTCGAGGCCGTATTTCTTCGCCAGGGTAGCGAAGAACCCCTCTTCCTTGAGCGTCTTCAGCGCGGCCTTGACCGCGGCGGCATTGTCGCCTTCCCGGCGCATGTAAATGCCGTAGGTGAATTCGGACGCCCAAGTATAGGTGACCTTGAACTGCCCGTCCGTGGTCGCGACCCGGTAGGCGCCCTCGGCCTCCTCGGTCAGGGTGGCGTCCGCCCGGCCGACCAGGACCTGCTGATAGGCGGCCTGCTGGGCGGGATAGGTCTGCACCGTGATCGCCGGCTTACCGGCGGCGGCCAGGGTGGCGTTCAGCGGGTCGACCCGCTCTTCCTTGTAATAGGTGCCGGCTTCAAGGGCGACGGTCTTGCCGCTCAGGCTCTCCGGCCCGGTCACCGCGTCGCTGCCGGCCTTGGCGACGATCACGGTCGCCGACTTCATGTAACGGATGCCGTCATAGGCCTTGCGCCGCTCGGCGTTGATATAGATGCCGCTGACGATCAGGCCGCAGCGCCCGGCGCCCAACGCGGGCAGCAGGCCGGCGAAATCCGTCGTGGTATAGACGGCCTCGGCGCCCCATTTCGCCGCCAGTGCATCGGCGATCTCGATGTCGATACCGATCGGCCGGGTATCGCCCGGGTCGGCCTTATAGGTCAGCGGTGGAAAGCCCGCCGTGGTGCAGACCGTCACCTTGCCGTCGGCGACCAAGCCAGGCCCGGCCGCGAAAGCGGCCGGTGCAGCGCAGGCCGAAAGAAGAGCGAGCGCAAGGACCATTCTCATCGTCACGATTCCCCTTGTGCCGGGCCGTGTCACCGGACCCGATCGATGATGCCGCTCCAGGTGTCGGCATCGAAGGCTGGCAGGATCAGGGGTTCGACATGGCCGTCGCGCCGGGCCATGAGGACATATTGCATCATGGCCTCGTTGCTCGGCATTTCGAACACCTGGACGAAATCAAAGGCCCCCATCACGGCGTAGAAGGCGATCGAGCGCCCACCCAGGGCGGCGACCCGCTCTTCGCTCAGCTCGCGCCGCCGGGCGCTGTCGGACAGTTCGGCGAGCCCCGTGGGGGTCAGCTTCATCAGCGAGATATATTTCTGGCCGCCGGCCTTCGCCTCGCTCATGCCGGCCGCCCCAGCGCGGCCAGGCCGGCGATGACGGCGGCGGAATCGGCCAGTGTGCCGAAGATGCCCTGTTCCACCGTCACCATGTGCAGAGCCGCCTCATGGGCATAGGCATCGCCGCTGGCGCAGGCGTCCGCGATGGTCAGGCATTGGAAATTGCGGTCGCAGGCTTCGCGCAGCGTGGTGTGCACGCAGACATCCGTAGTGCAGCCCGAAAACAGCAGATGGGTGATGCCCTGGGCCCGCAGGACATGCTCGAAATCCGTATAGGTGAAGGCGCCGTTGCAGGTCTTGTCGACCACGATGTCTTCCGGGCGGACGTCGATCTCCGGCACGATCTGGAAGCCCGGGCTAGAGCGCAGCAGGATGTCCGTCCCCTCGAGCCCGGCGCGCCGCCGCCGCCATTTCTCATAAGGCGTCATGTCCGCCAGGTCGGCGCGGTAGCCCTGCCGGGTGTGGATGACCCGGACACCGGCTTCCCGGCAGGCCGCGATCAGGCGCGACACCGTGGGCAGGATGGCGCGCAGCGGCGCCGGATCATAGCCATGCCGTGCGAAATACCCCGTCGGGGACAGGAAGTCTTCCTGCAGGTCGATCACCACCAGCGCCGTCTTCGCGGCTTCCAGGCGACCGTCGTAGGGGAAGTCGAATGGCTTGGCAGAGATCATGGCTTTGTCCTTTCGAAGCAAGGGGTAGCACGGGCCGTCATTTGCAAAAATCAATTTATCCTGGCAACAATCGTTCTATGAAACTCAACGATCCCGGCGCGAGAACGGCATGACACGCAGCCTCACCTATCTGCATTACCTGCCCGCCTTCGAGGCGGTCTCGCGCCTCGGCGGCATCCGGGCGGCGGCCGACGAACTCAACCTGAGCCCCAGCGCCGTCTCCCTCCAGATCAAGAAACTGGGCGAGGCCACGGACATTGCCCTGTTCGAAAAGACCGGGCGCGGCGTCGCCCTGACCCGGGCCGGCGCCGACTTCGCGCAGGCCGTCGCCGTCTCCCTCGGGCAGTTGGAGGGGGCGGCCGGTGCCGCCCGCCGGATCGACATGGCGGCCCCCGCCGTCTCGCTCAGCGTTTCGGTGCCGACCGCACTCGGCATCGCCTGGCTCAGCGGCGTGCTGGTCGAATTCGCGGAGAGCCGCAACATCCCCGAACTGACCATCAACGAGGCGGTCACCGGCGCCGAGGTGGACTGGGAACGGAACGATGTCGCGATCGTCTACGACAATCCGCCCTTTCCGGGGAAATCCTGGCGGCTGTTGAGTGCGGTCAGGCTGCGCACGGTGTGTGCCCCGGTGCTCTTCCCCAAGCTCGACCTCCAGCAGCGCGAGCGGAAGCTCGGCGGCATCACGCTCTTCCACGAGGACGACGGGGCGGAATGGGCGAAATGGGCGGTCGAGGCGCGGGTCAGCCTGCAGGGCAGCCGGCGCGTCCGTGTCGGCTCAGTGGCGCAGGCGGTTGCTTCCGCCGTGCAGGGCCGCGGCCTCGCCCTGGTCTCCGACATGCTGACCCGGGGCTTCCTGGCGGAGGGGCGCCTGATCCAACCCTTCCTGGCCTCGATCAACGCCGCCCACGAATATTACATCCTCTGCCCGGAGGAACGGGCGGAGGATCCCCTGCTCCGCGCCCTGGTCGACCACGTCACCGACCACCTGCGGCCGAAACGGGCCTGAACAGGGAACCTGCCGTCACCAGAGGTTGCCGGCACCCGGCGTATAGGTCGCCCCGACCACAGTATTGGCCTGCACGGTATCGGCGCGGAGCATGCCGGTCACCTT
>JAYSCC010000324.1:0-302 GCA_041915065.1 Zavarzinia sp. | reverse complement strand
GCCGGTATTGGCCTGCACGTCGCCGGCATTGACTTCGACATGGGCGCCACTGGTGACGACCTTGGCCGCGCCGTCGAGGACCACTTCGTGATCCGCATGGAGGCGGCAGGTGCCCTGGGCATTGACCTGAAGCTCGGCGGCATCGATCGCGACCCTCATGCCCGATTGCAGGCGGACCGCGGTCGGGTCGAGCAGGATCCGGTTGCCGGCGACCGAGATCTCGACCTGGCGTTCAGCCGCGACGACAACCTTGCCACCGGGCTGAAACATGGTCGACAGGCGGATGTCATGTGTGTCGACCA
>JAYSCC010000323.1:0-4357 GCA_041915065.1 Zavarzinia sp. | reverse complement strand
CAATTTCACCATTCTCCAGTGCCTCGAAGTCGGCGTGACCTCGGTCGCCATCGCCGCCCTGGTCTGGTTCCTGAAGGGGACCCGCGTCGGCCTCGCCATGCGGGCGGCGGCGCTCGACTTCACCACCGTCCGCCTCATGGGCATGCGGGCCAATCGGGTGATCGCCACCGCCTTCGCCATCTCCGGCCTGCTCGCCTCGATCGCGGCCATCTTCTTCATCGCCAGGCGGGGCGCGATCGATCCCTTCATGGGCCTGCTGCCCGTGCTGAAGGCCTTCGTCGCCTGCGTGCTCGGCGGTTTCGGCAGCCTGCCCGGCGCCGTGGTCGGCGGACTGCTGCTCGGCTTCATCGAAGTGATGCTCATCGTCCTGCTGCCGGACCGGCTGGGCGGCCTCCGCGACGCCTCGGTGTTCCTGATCGTCGGCGCCATCCTCGTATTCCGGCCCCAGGGCATCCTCGGCCGCAGCATCGAACTGGGAGACAAGACCGCATGAATACGCTCGCCTATGCCGAGGGCCGGCGCGGCCGCGCCTTCGCCGCCGTCGATCCCCGTCTCGCCGCCAACCTGCGGGGCGCCTTCTACCTGGCGGTGATCGCCGCCGCCATCGGCCTGCTGATTATGGCGACCGGCAGCCCCTTCATCGTCCGCCTGATGGCGACGGCCTATATCAACCTGATCGTCGTCGTCGGCCTGCAGATCTTCATGGGCAATGCCAATGTCGTGAACATCGGCCATGCCGGCTTCATGGCGCTCGGCGCCTATTTCACCGCGATCTTCGCGACGCCCGTGATGATCAAGGCGACCCTGATCCCGAATGCCCCCTTTGGCATGTCCGGGGTCGAGGTCGACGCGCTCTATGCCTTCGTCATCTCGGTTTGCATGACCACGGTGATCGGGCTGATCAGCGGCCTCGTGCTGGTGCGCCTGGCGGGCATCGCGGCGACCATCCTGACCATCTCGATCCTGGTCATCGTGCAGGGCGTGCTGGTCACCTGGACCGACCTGTTCCGGGGCGCCCAGGCCTTCTTCGGCATCCCCAAGGCGGTAGGGCCCGGGCTGATCATCCTGGCGGCGGTGATCGCCCTGGTGGTCGCCCGGCTGTTCAAGGGATCGCGCGCCGGCGTGCAACTGCGGGCCAGCGCCACCGATCCCCTGGCGGCGGAAGCCATGGGCGTCGACGTGAAGCGCCTGCGCCTGGTCGCCTGGGTGCTCGGCTCCGCCGTCGTGGGCTGCGCGGGCGCCCTCTACGCGCTCTATGCCGGCACCATCAATGCTCGCGCCTTCTATTTCCACACCGCCTTCCTGACCCTGGCCATGTCCATCGTCGGCGGCATGCGCTCGGTGACCGGCTCCATGGTCGGCGTCGCCCTTCTCACCGTGCTGCTCGAACTCGTCCGCGTGGTCGAGGGCGGGATCACGGTGTTCGGCATCGCTTTCCCCGAGATGCTGGGGCTTTCGGGCCTCATGCTCGGCGTCATCATCGTCACCGTCATGTGCTTCCGGCCCGACGGCTTCATGGGCGGCCACGAGATCGAGGAAGCGATCGCCGCCCTTCGCCAGCATCTCCGCAAGGGCAAGGCGGAGGGCTGACATGTTGAAGGACAAGACCGCCCTGGTCACCGGAGCGGGACGCGGCATCGGCCGGGGCATCGCCAAACATCTGGCGAGCCTCGGCGCCAGGCTGGTGCTGGTCAGCCGGAGCCTCCGCGAACTCGAGACCCTGGCGGCCGAGATCGCGGCGGCGGGCGGCAGCGTCCGCTGCGTGACCGGCAGCGTCTCCGACCCCGCCTCGGTCGAGGCCGTGATCGAGGCCGCCTATGCCGCCTTCGGCCGGCTCGACATCCTGGTCAACAACGCCGGCATCGTCGAGGAGGCCGAATTCCTCGACATCACGGTGGAGAGCTGGCAACGGGTGATCGGCACCAATCTGACCGGCACCTTCCTGATGACGCAGCGCGTGGCAAGGCGGATGAAGGACCAGGGCGGCGGCTCCATCGTCAACATCGCCTCGATCGACGCCCATGGTTACGACGGGCCGCAGGCTTCCTATGTCGCGTCCAAGGCGGGCATCGTCGGCCTGACCAAGGACGCGGCCAAATCCCTCGCCCGTTTCGGCATCAGGGTGAACACGGTCAGTCCCGGCTGGGTGCGGACCAAGATGATCGAGGACTTCCTGAGCCCGGAACAGCTCGATTACATGCTCCACCGCTTCGAACGCGTGCCCCTGCGCCGCCTGATCGAAGTGCCCGAGGTCGCGGCCGCGGTCGCCTTCCTCGCCTCGGACGCCGCCTCCGGCATCACGGGGATCGACATTCCGGTCGACGGCGGCACGCTCGCCACCCTCGGCGTCTACGAATCCCTGCCCGCCTGAGCGGCCCCATCTGATCGAGGAACAGTGAGATGCTGGCACCATTGACCGGACGAAGCGTCGTCGTCACCGGGGCCAGCAAGGGCATCGGTCGGGGCATCGCGTGCCGCTTCGGGGCCGTCGGGGCCAAGGTCCTGGTCGTCTCCCGCAAGATCGAGGATGCCGAAGCGGTGGCGGCGGAAATCGCTGCTGCCGGCGGCACCGCCAAGGGATTCGCCGCCGACGTCTCCTCCGCCCCGGACATGCAGGCGATGGCCGACGCGGCGGTGACCGCCCATGGCGGGATCGACATTCTCTGCGCCAATGCCGGCATCTTCCCGACCGTTTCCCTGGCGGACATGACCGTCGGCGATTACGCGCGGGTGATGGACACCAATGTGAAGGGGACTTTCCTGGCCGTCACCGCCTGCCTGCCGGCCATGAAGGCCAGGCGGAACGGGCGTATCGTGCTGACCTCGTCGATCACCGGGCCAATCACGGGCGTTCCCTTCATGACCGCCTACGCCGCCTCGAAGGCGGCCCAGCTCGGCTTCATGCGCGCCGCCGCCCTCGAACTGGCACCCTGGCGGATCACGGTGAACGCGGTCCTGCCCGGCAATATCGCGACCGAAGGCCTGGCCGGCCTCGGCCCCGAGCATGTGAAACAGATGGAGGCTTCGGTGCCGCTCCGCCGCCTCGGCAGCGTCCTCGACATCGCCAATGCCGCCCTCTTCCTGGCCTCCGACGAAGCAGCCTATGTCACCGCCCAGTCGATCGTGGTCGACGGCGGCCAGATCCTGCCCGAAGGCGGCCTGATGGCCCCGGAACTGGATCCGCCGGCCGCCTGAAGCGCAAAGGCAGCCTGCTCGTGGGACGTCCAAATCCATTTGTGAGCGATGTGGTGCCCGGCAGGAATACATTTTCCGTCCCGAAAAATGGGACGCATAAGATGTCATTGGAACATGTCAGGCTCATAGAGGAGCGGCGATCGACACCCCCCTTTCCACCGGTTCCCGAATGGGGTAGCTATGAACTGCCGGGCGGACTTAGGCCGTGGAAAAACCATCCGGCTGATCAGCCTTATCTGCGTGGCCCTCCGCCCCGCGCGTCGGGCGAACTTGAGGAACTGCTTGGCCGGGGCTACCCGAGGACGACGCTGGCAGACCGGTTCGGTGGTCTGAGCGGGGCCGATCTCGTCGATCAGCTTGAGATCGACTAGGCGCTCGATAACCTGACGGATCGCCTCATGCCGGCCGCCGGGTGGCGACGATGCAGCCTCGGCCCGAACGGCGGGTCCCCGCGCCGAAGGCGGTCGAAATGGTGGTTGTCGGAAAATGGAAAGTGAGCGCGTGCGAGCTGTTTCCGCCGGTTCGGATATCTGCCGGAATCGACCTGGTAGGGATCCCGGTCAATGGACCCCAGCGACACCTAATCCAGCACCCTGACCGCTGGCCGGGCCGGGGGGGGTCTGGTTTTCGGCATCGACTGCTTAGTCGCGCCTGAGACCTGCGACCATGCGGCTAAACTCAAGTTGACTTCGCCGGAACTCGCTTATGCTTTCACGAAAACCCGCCGTCTCCGAGCGGATCGCTCGGAGGTATTGAAGGGGGCAGGTCAGGCCCATGCCGTCTAGCGCGTTCGCGACCGCCACCGTTCGCAGCTCCATAGCCGTGAGATGGTTCCTAATCCTCAGGCCTCCCATGGCTTCTCCGTCATCGCGATGCTTCCCTTGAATCAGGATTCGGCCGCGATGGGAATCCCCCTAAGATCGTGTCCCTTGGAGTGGTGTAGGTGACGGTTGTTGACCGTCGATCACCGGCAGGGCCGGGATGTGTCAGGTTGCTATAGCGGGCAAGCTGACGATGGGATCATTGCCCATGGGGGCGATGGTTTCCAGGGTTATGTAGCGGGCGCGCTGGACGGCCCATTCATCGTTCTGTTCGAGCAGGATGGCGCCGACCAGTCGGACGATCGCCGCCTCGTTGGGGAAGATGCCGACGACCTCGGTGC
>JAYSCC010000322.1:0-4369 GCA_041915065.1 Zavarzinia sp. | reverse complement strand
GGCCAGCATGTGGACCAGGGCGGCGTCGATATTGTCGATACTGTCGCGCAGGCGCTGCAATTCCGGCAGGGCCGCCGCCCACTCGGTTTCCGCGTCCGCCTCGCCCATCGATTCCTCCCGCGCTTCATTTCGGCCGCCCAGGCTGGCCGAAATGGCGGCCCATCGCAAGCGTGGCCGGGTGCTGCGGCTTGCCCGCGAATCAGAACGCCGTTATCGTTCGCGCGAGGCAGGGGGGTAACAGTGAGCAATCATTCTGCGGCGGCGCGGCCGGGGAACGCGAAACGCCCTGTGGCGGAGCGTGGCGTGACAAAAAACGGTGACGGAGTGGAGACCGCGGCACGGCCGGGACGGCGGCGCCTCGGCGTCGTGCTGAAGCCGGCGGCCCAGGCACGCAGCCGGAACAAGCTCGAACGCCTGCTCGAAGTCGGGCAGGAGATGATCAACGAGGTCGGCTTCGACCGCATGCGGGTGGTCGACATCGCCGAACGCGCCGGCTGCTCGACCGGCGCCTTCTACCAGCGCTTCGCCGACAAGGAAGCCCTGCTCGAGGCACTGGCCCAGCGCTTCGCCGAACGGGCCGGCGGCTTTCTCGACACGCTGCTGCTGCCGGAGCGTTTCGACGGCCAGCCCTTCGCCCTCGTCGTCCGTCGCATGGTGGTGGTCATGGTGCGCCTGACCAGCGCCCACGCCGTGCTGCTCCGCGAGGTGGTCCGGGCGGCGCTCCGCGACATGCTGGTGTGGACCCATTTCACCGACGTGCGCGACCACCTGATGGAAAAGCTCTTCGCGGTCGCGCGCCAGCATCCGGAAGTGGCCGATCGGGCCCAGGCGGGCGGGGCGATCGACCTCGCCATGCAGCTCATCTTCTCGGCCCTGATCAGCCGCTCGCTGGCCGACCAGCGGATCATGGGCATGTCCGACGACCAATTGGCCGACGAACTGGCGACCGTCATGATCCGCTACCTGGCGATTCCGGACGCGCCCTGGGACGCGGCGCAGTCGCCGATGGTCGATTAAGCCTCGCCGTCTTCCTTCTGGCGGTAGGCATAGGTCGCGTCGAAGCGGCTCAGCACATATTCCCCGGCGATCACCGGGGGATATTTGGCCGGCCGGTCCGGCCCGACGCAGGAAGGCAGGGCCTCGATCAGCGTGTCGTAATTGGTGCCCAGGAAGAAGGGCATCGAATAGCGCGCCTTGCCCGAGAGATTGAGCGCCCGGTGCCGGGTCGAGGCGAAGACGTCGTTGGTCCAGCGCGCCATCTGGTCGCCGATGTTGACGACGAAAGTGCCCGGAATCGGCGGCGCCGAGACCCATTCGCCCTTGCCGTTCTGGACCTGGAGCGCCTGGATGCCCGGCTGCTGGCCGAGGATCGTGAAGCATTCGTAGTCGGTATGGGCGCCGATGCCGATCTGGCGCTGGTCGATCTCGCCCTCCTGGCTCGGGTAGGAGAGGATGCGCAGCACCGCGGTCGGCTTGGTCACCATCGGCGCGAAATAGTCTTCCGGCAGGTCGAGGGCGAGGGCGAAGGCGCGGAACAGCCGATCGCCGAGCGCCAGCATGGCGTCGAAATATTCCTGCATCGCGTCATGGAAGCCGGGCAGGCTCTCGGGCCAGAGATTGGCGCCATAGAGCGCTTCCCGGCCCTTGCCGTAGGGGTCGTCCGCCGGCAGCTCGTTCGCCATGTCGAAGCCTTCGTGGAGGTCGCCCAGCGCCGTCTCGTCGGTATTCTCTTCGAGGAGGGGGGTGTAGCCGCTGTTGTTCGACGACTTCTTCACATGGATTTTCATCTTCTCTTCGAGGGGGAGGCCGAAGAAGCGCGGGCACTGCGCGAAGATGCCGTCGATCACCTTCTCAGGCACGCCGTGGTTCTTGACATAGAGGAAGCCGACATTGACGCAGGCGTCGCGCAGCGCCTTGGCGGTCGCCTGTTTGGCCACCGGATCGTCGCCCGCCATGGGGGCGAGGTCGATCTGCGGGATCTCGGAGAAATCGCTCGTCTTGGCGGCCAGGCCCGCGGCCTTCAGTCGTGCTTCGGCTGTCACTGTCTTCACCCCGGTTCGATGGTCGATGCGAGCGAGGCCCTGCCCATTGTCCGCATCACTCGGCGTTGGAGGCCAGCAAGCCCCGTGCCATCTCTTCGGTGGCTATATTGGCATCCAATCTTTGAATTTTGGAATCTCTAAATTTCAGATGGGATAGCCATCCCGGCGTATGCCGGGGAGGCGGAGGGAGCCGTGCGGCCGGTGATAGTCCTTGTTTGCCATATGGTTGCTGGTGCCCGGGCAAGCTGGTGGTGAAAATTTGTGCCATTCTAAAATCAAAATGTTCTAATTTTAGGCAAGTTCCGGAATTGGAATCCAATGACCCTGCCGGGCGCGGCCGTGGCATAGTCTTTGCACCTACTCGGGACATCCTGTCGCAGGCAAAAGGGGTCGCCATGTCATTTCTCCATCGCAGCTTGCAGGGCGCCAGGGCATTGGCCCTGTCCGTCGGGCTGGGCGCCGCCGCGCTCGCCGGCAGTGCCGTCCTCGGCAACCAGGCTCAGGCCTTCGAGCTGAAGGGCCCGCCCAAGATCGCCTTCATCTATGCCGCCTCGATCAAGGACGGCGGCTGGAACGAAGCGATCGACGCCTCTCGCAAGCAGGTCGAGAAGGACCTGGGCGTGAAGATCGCGACTTCCGAGAGCATCCCGGAAGAGGCGACCGCCTTTAGGGCCGCCGTCGATCTCTATGTGAAGCGCGGCTTCAACATCATCGTCGGCACCTCCTACGGCTATTCGGGCCCGATCGCCGAAGCGGCCAAGGCCTATCCCGACGTCGCCTTCCTGAACGCCTCGGGCACCACCAACGGCGCCAATCTCGAGAGCTTCTACGCCCGCACCTATCAGGCTTGGTATCTGGCCGGCATGGCAGCCGGCGCGGTCACCACCTCGGGCAAGATCGGCATCCTGGCCGGCTTCCCGGTCAGCGTCGTCAATTGGGACGTCGACGCCTTCATCCGCGGCGCCCGCGCCATGAAGCCGGATACCCAGGTGATCGCCGTCTATACCAATTCCTGGTGGGACCCGGTGAAGGAAGGCCAGACGGCGGAAGCCATGCTGGACCAGAACGCCGACGTGATCGCCACCAACCTGTCCGCCGCCTCGGCCCTCAATGCGGCCGAGAAGAAGGGCAAATATGCGATCGGCTACCAGATCGACATGACCTCCTACGCGCCCAAGGGGATCCTCACCTCGGTCGTCTTCAAGTGGGAGAATTACCTGACCCCGACCCTGAAGGCGATCATCGGCGGCACCTGGAAGCCGGAGGAATACGGCGCCTTCGTGCCGCTCTCGACCCATACGGTCGACCTGGTGCCGTTCAGCGCCAATATCTCCGCCGAAGCGAAAGCCAAGATCGAGGCCGCCCGCGCCGCGATCGAGGCGGGCAAGCTCACCCCCTTCGATGGCCCGGTGACCAAGCAGGATGGCACGGTGGCGATCCCCGCCGGCCAGAGCATGACCGACGACCAGCTCTGGGCCCTCGACTATTTCGTCGAAGGCGCCATCGGCACCATGCCGCCGGCCCCGAAGGAGTGATGCGGTGCTGAAGCCGGACGGCATGCCCCTCGACTGCTCCTTCTCGGAGAACGACTGGCATGTCCTGGCCGGCTTCTGGTTCCCGGTCGGCTTCTCGTCCGAGGTGACGGGAAGCCGGCCGGTCCGCGGCCGCCTGCTGGACGTGCCGCTGGTCCTGTTCAGGACCGAGGTGGGGGTGACCGTCGCCCCCGACTACTGCCCCCACCGCGGCACGAAGCTAAGTCTCGGCCGGATCGAGGGGCAGGAGATCGTCTGCAAATATCACGGCCTGTCCTTCGACGGTGCCGGGCGCTGCACGAAGATTCCCTCCGCCCCCGGCATGGTGGCGCCGGTCCGCCTGGACCTGGCGACTTATCCGGCGGTCGAGCGTTACGGCCTGGTCTGGACCTGTCTGAAGGGCGAGGGGAAATTCCCGATTCCCGATTGGCCGGAACTCACCGATCCCACCTGGCAGCGGATCAAGATGGGCGCCACCTGGAAGATCGGTGCCGGCCGCCATACCGAGAATTTCTGTGACACGGCCCATTTCTCCTTCGCCCATGCCGGTAC
Organism: Zavarzinia sp.; assembly: GCA_041915065.1. Lineage (GTDB taxonomy): Bacteria > Pseudomonadota > Alphaproteobacteria > Zavarziniales > Zavarziniaceae > Zavarzinia. The sequence continues at coordinate 243 of JAYSCC010000322.1, read as the reverse complement.
CTTCGGCTGGCCGGAGCGTCCGGACGTCGCCCCCTATGGGGTCGAGGCGCGGCCCTACGGCCTCCGCTACCAGCTCCTGACGCCGCAGCAGGACGGCAGCCTCTTCCTCGGCAAGCCGGCCTACGCCGATCTTCTCTCGGAATACGACGTCTACCTGCCCTATACGGCGCGCCTCATCCTGCATTTCCCGCGCGGCGACGAGCATATTTTCGACATCGTGGCGCCCGTCTCGGCCCGCGAGTC
>JAYSCC010000321.1:0-4370 GCA_041915065.1 Zavarzinia sp. | reverse complement strand
GGCACAGGATGCGCTTGACGTTGCCGCAGCCCTCCAGCAGCACCATCATGCGGTGGCGGCAGATGTTGGAAAAGCTGCGGATCACGCTGTCCTTGCCGCGGATCACGATGATCGGCTGCTGGGCGACCGAATAGGTGAGGTAGTCGCCCGGCTCGGGGATCGCCGCGGCAAGGCCGGGCGAGACCCAGTCCCGCCCGAAGATGCGCTGCTGCTCCAGGACATGGATTTCCGGCGAATTGTAGAGGCGCGGCGGCGCCGTCATCGCCTTCTCGAAAGGCTTGCCCGCCTGGTCCGCCAGGGCCGCCAGGATCGTCGCCGGCTCCTTCATCATGACGTTCATGTCAGGCGGCCGACAGATAGCGGGCCTTGGCCCCGCTCGAGCCGAAGGCCAGCCGGGCATCGATATAGTTGCGCGGCAGGAATCCTGCGCTGAAATGCCGGATGCCCGATGCCGCATCGAAGGCGTTGCGGCCGTGCAGCACCCGGTGGTTCGCCATCAGCAGGCACTGGCCCGGCTGCAGCGGAAAGACATATTGATACGCGGGCGATTTCATCCGCCGCAGCAGTTCGGTATAGGCGGCGTAGAAGGCGCCCATCTCCTCGAACGGCAGGTCGACGGTGAAGTTCTTGTGGCTGAAGTGCAGGGCCTTCAGCTTGCCGTCGGCATCGAGTTCCAGGGTGCGGATGCTGCGGTTGAAGAAATAATTCAGTTGCGGCTCGTATTGGCGGAAGGTGACCGTGGTGCGGGCCAGGATGGCGTAATCCTCGGGCCGCTCGCGCGCCAGGTCCTCCGCCACCTTGAAGCCGTCGACCAGGATCGACTCACCGCCCGTCACCGTATTCTCAATGGCGTGCAGCACCAGCACCAGCGGATGGGCATAGGCCATGTAGCTCTGGTCTGTGTGGGGCGACAGGGCGTGGCTGGTCAGCGACAGGTCCTCGCCGCCGGGAATGATCTTCACATCGACGAAATCGACCTGTTTGCTCGCATAGGCGACCGGCCCCAGGGAACCGATGAAGGCCGGCAGGTCCTCGCGCGGCAGGCCGCCGATGCGGGCGAAGCCCAGGTGCACGAGGTCGCCCAGGAATTCCTCGGGGGCCGAGGGGCTGCGGATCACCTCGGGCTGGGCATTGATCGAGGCGGCATCCCACAGACGGAGGGCGGGCACCGGCGCGGGGGCGGGCGGCGGCACGTCATAGGTGTTGGCCGCCAGCCAGGCCAGCTTGATCCGGTGCGCTTCCGCGTCGTCCGACCAGGTGACCAGCAGGGCGTCGCCGTCACGCTCGGCGGCAAGTGCCACCGCCTCGCGGTCGCAGGGGTCGTAGATCTTCTGAAACGAGTCCGCGTCGCGGCAGCGCGGGCAGGGGCAGTTGTCGCGTAACCAGGCGAAATGAAAGCGGCGGCCTTCGACGACGATGTGATCACCCTTCAATTCCATGTCCCACTCCACAGGCTGTCCTCTGCATCGCAGTGCGGATAAATCGGTTGACATAGTGTTCCGAACACCAGAAGATTTCAAGCGGCAAATGCAGCACTGCGGCACCACGCGGCCGTCTGCGCGGCGAGGCCGGTTCCCTATCATCCAAGGTTACATGATGAAGATTGTCGCCATCGAGGCCATCCCGGTCGAAGTCCCCCGCTCGCCCAAGACCCGCATCGTCGCCTCCTATTCCTCGCTGCCGTCGGCCAAGTTCGTGATCGCCGTCGTCCGCACCGACGACGGTGTCGTCGGCATCGGCGAGGCATCACCCGAGTATCAGTGGACGGGCGAGGACGAGCAGACCTGCGTCACCGCCATCAACACCTATCTGGCGCCCCGGCTCATCGGCCTCGATCCCCTGCGCATCCAGGAGAACCTGGCGGCCATGGATGCGATCCTGGCCTATAATCCTTATGCCAAGTCGGCGATCGAGATGGCCCTGTGGGACATCACGGGCAAGGTCGCGGGCCTGCCCCTGAGCGACCTCTGGGGTGGCCGGCTGCGCGATGGCGTCCATGTGAAATTCGTGGTCAGCGGCGAGCCTGCGCGTGCGGCCGAGCTGGCGGTCAAACTGGTGGAGACCGGCTTCCGCTACATCAAGATCAAGACCGGCGTCGGCGGTGTCGCCACCGATATCGCCCGCGTCACCGCGGTGCGCAGGGCGTTGCCCGCCGAAATCCCCATCGGCGTCGATTCCAACCAGGGCTGGAGCCTGCGCGAGGCCTACCAGGCCCTGCCCGCGCTCGAGGAACTGGGCGTTTCCTTCATCGAGCAGCCTTTCAACCGCCACCCCATGGAGGCGCTGGTCGAGTACCGCGCGCGCAGCACCATCCCGCTCGTCGCGCACGAAAGCCTGTTCACCCTGAACGATGCGCTGGAACTGCTGACCCGGCGGGCGGTCGACATCTGGGCGATCACGCCCGGCACCCATGCAGGTTATTGCCAGACCAAGGAGATCCTCTCCCTCGCCCATGCGGGCGCCTTTCCCTGCCTGCTGGGCAGTACCCTGGAACTGGGCATCAATTCGGCCTTCATGGCGCAGATCGGGCTCTCCTCGCCCGCGATCGACGGCACGGTGCCCTCCGACATCATCGGCCCCTTCTACCACGACCGCGACATCATCCAGGAACGCTTCGAGCTGGCCGACGGCCTGATCGTCCCGCCCGTCGGGCCGGGCCTGGGCGTCACGCTCGACTGGGATGCGATCGGGCTCTACCGGATGGACGGGCGGTGACGGCCTTTGCACACGGCACAATGGTGGCTTTCAGCATCGCCGTGAGGACCGCCGCATGAGCATTCTGGAGTTGTCCGGTGTCGTCAAACGTTACGGCCAGACGCTGGCCCTCGATGGCATCACCTTCGCGGTCGAGGCGGGCCAGATCGTTTCGCTGCTGGGGCCCAGCGGCTGCGGCAAGACCACGACCTTGCGCATGATCGCCGGTTTCGAGCATCCCGACGAGGGCACCTTGCGCATCGGCGGCGCCGAGATGCGCGGCCGGCGCCCATACGAGCGCAATGTCGGCCTGCTGTTCCAGGACTATGCCCTGTTCCCCCACATGACGGTCGAGGAGAACATCGCCTATGGTCCGCGCATCCGCCGGATGGATGTGGACGAGGTGGAACGCCGCGTGGGCGAGTTGCTGGGCCTGACCCGGCTCGCCGGCTTCGAGATGCGGCGCCCGACCGAACTCAGCGGCGGCCAGCAGCAGCGCGTGGCGCTGGCGCGGGCGCTCGCCACCAACCCGCAGCTCCTGCTGCTGGACGAGCCGCTGTCAGCCCTCGACGCCAAGCTGCGCCAGGAGCTGCAAATCGAGCTCAAGGAACTGCTGGTCAAGATTGGCACCACCACCATCATCGTCACCCACGACCAGGAGGAGGCGATGGCCCTTTCCGAGCGGGTCATCGTGATGAACAAGGGCCGGATCGAGCAGGACGGCACGCCCACCGAAATCTACCGCCGGCCCAAATCCCGCTTCGTGGCGGAATTCATCGGCCGCTCCAACTGGTTCTCCGGCACGGTAGGCGAGGCCATGGGGGACGGCACCGCCGCCTTCCATGCCGAGACGGGCCAGACATTGCGCATCCCCTCCGAAGCCATCCCGGTCGCCGCCGTCGATGTCTGCATTCGTCCCGAGAACCTGCTGCTGACGCCGGGACACGACACCCCCCCGGCGTCTTCCGGGGTGGTGGTCATGAAGGGATCCGTCGCGACCACCATTCCCCTGGGGGCCCTGGTGCATCATGTGGTGGAGATCCAGCCCAGGGGCCGCCTGCTCGCCATCCGGCAGGACCGGGCGGACATCGCCCTGCCGCCGGGCAGCCCTCGTGCCCGCGCAAGGAGAAGCGTCATGATCCGGAACGACATCGATCACGAGGCCATCCGCCAGGCGCGGGTCGACCTGGCCGCCGTCCACCGCATGGCCGTGCTGGACAATCTGAACGAGGGCACCTGGAACCACCTGTCGGTCGCCGTGCCGGGCACGCCCAGCCGGATGTTCGTAACCCCGGCCGCCCATCACTGGCGCCAGGTAAGCGCCGGCAACCTGGTCACGGTCGAGGCCGACGGCAGCGCGGACGGCCGCTACGACCGCTCCGCCTACAACATCCATCACCCGATCCACCAGGCGCGGCCCGATGCCCTGTGCATTCTCCACGCCCATCCGCCCTATGCCACGGCCCTGTCGATGATCGAGGGCGGGCGGCTGGAAATGGCCGACCAGAACGCCCTCGCCCTCTACGGCCGTATTGCCTATGACGACGATTACGACGGCTTCATCCTCGATCCCGCCCAGACCGGCCGCCTGATCGAGGCGATCGGCGACGCCCGCGCCCTGGTCCTGCGCAACCACGGCGTCCTGGTGGTGGGGCCGACCGTGGCCGAGGCTTACT
>JAYSCC010000320.1:3516-4373 GCA_041915065.1 Zavarzinia sp. | reverse complement strand
CAGCCTGGCGCCCCTGCCCGCCGGCAAGACCTCGGTCAAGCTGTTCGACATCGACAACCAGGATTGCGGCCGCATCGGCAGCGTGCTGATCAACGACGTGATCGCCTGCACCAGTGCGGACGGCGCAGTGCCGGAGTGCAACAAGCGCCTGCAGCCGACCAGCCGGGTCTCCGCCAAACTGTTCATGTGATTGATCGCGAAGGGTTTTCTGCCCTTCGCGAAGGCCGGCAAAAAATAACACTAAATTTTCGCATAAATTCATATTACCCAAGAAGATATTGACTTAATGCCCTTGTCCGGGTAGCAAACTGTCCTATCGATATGAATGGACAGCGATGAAAGTTCTGACCGCGAACAGGCTGGCGGACGGCGCCGTGGTTTATCTGGCCGAGGGGGCCTCCTGGGTCGGCGACCTCGCCCATGCCGCCCTGGCCGCTACGCCCGAGGCGGAAGCGGCGCTGACCGCCACGGCGGCCGCCGCCGTCAAGGCACGCCTGGTGGTCGGCGCCTATCTGATGCCGGTCGTCCTGGACGGCGCCCTGCCGCGCCCGGTCAGCGTGCGAGAGCGGATCCGCGCCGCCGGCCCCAGCAACCGCACCGACCTCGGCAAGCAGGCCGAGGCGACGCTGCCCTGAGAGAAGCGAGATGTATCGGTACGACGAGTTCGATCAAGCCGCGGTGAACGAGCGCGTGGCCCAGTTCCGGGGCCAGGTTGCCCGCCGCCTGCAGGGCCAGATCACGGAAGACCAGTTCAAGCCGCTGCGGCTGATGAACGGCCTCTATCTCCAGCTCCATGCCTATATGCTGCGGGTCGCCATTCCCTATGGCACGCTGTCGGCCCGGCAGATGCACATGCT
>JAYSCC010000320.1:0-3506 GCA_041915065.1 Zavarzinia sp. | reverse complement strand
GAACATCCAGTACAACTGGCCGCGCCTGGTCGACACGCCGGACATTCTGGCCGATCTCGCCACGGTCGAGATGCACGGCATCCAGACCTCGGGCAACTGCATCCGCAATGTGACGTCGGACCCCTTCGCCGGCGTCGCTAAGGATGAGATCGAGGATCCCCGCCCCTGGTGCGAGATTTTCCGCCAGTGGTCGACCTTCCACCCGGAATTCTCCTACCTGCCACGCAAGTTCAAGATCGCGGTCACCGCGGCCGAACACGACCGGGCGGCGATCAAGCTGCACGACATCGGCATCCGCGTGGTGAAGAACGCGGAAGGCGAAACCGGCTTCGAATTCTGGGTCGGCGGCGGCATGGGCCGGACCCCGATCATCGCCAAGAAGCTGAAGGATTTCGTCGCCAAGGCGGACCTACTCGACTATGCGACGGCGTGCCTGCGCGTCTACAACGAGCTGGGCCGGCGCGACAATATCTACAAAGCGCGGATCAAGATCCTGATCCACGAGATGGGCCTGGCCAAATATGCCGAGCTGGTGGAGGCGGAATTCCAGCGCATCCGCGGCACCGTATCCCTGCCGGACGCCGAGATCGCCCGCATCCAGGCCTATTTCGCCCCACCCGCCTACGAGAGCCTGCCGGCGACTTCGACCGCTTTCGAAGCGATGAAATTCGAGGATCGCGGCTTCCGCGATTTCGTACGCACCAACCTGCACCCGCACAAGGTGCCGGGTTATGCCATCGTCTCGATTTCGCTGAAGGCGCCGGGCGTCGCCCCGGGCGATATTTCGGCCGATCAGATGGACCTGGTCGCCGACCTGGCCGAGACCTATTCGCTGGGCGAGCTGCGCGCCACCCACGAGCAGAACCTGGTGCTGCCCAACGTGAAGCTGGACGATGTCTACACGGTCTGGCAGCGGCTTAGGGATGCCGGCCTCGGCACCGCCAACATCGGGCTCTTGTCCGACATCATCTGCTGCCCTGGGCTCGACTATTGCGACCTCGCCAACGCCCGCTCGATCCCCCTCGCCCAGGAGATCCAGGATCGCTTCGCCGATCTCGAGCGCCAGCACAAGGTGGGTGCGCTGAAGATCAAGATGTCGGGCTGCATCAATGCCTGCGGCCACCACCACGTCGGCCACATCGGCGTGCTCGGCGTCGACAAGCACGGCAAGGAACTCTACCAGCTCCAGCTCGGCGGCTCGGCGACCGAGGACGCCTCCCTGGCCGACCTGACCGGTGCCGGCTTCCCGCCCGAAAAGCTGGTCGATGCCGTCGAAACCGTGATCGAGACCTATCTCCGCCTGCGTACCGGCGAGACCGAGGAATTCCTCGACTGCTACCGCCGGGTCGGCATGGCTCCTTTCAAGGCTGCCCTCTATGAAGCTCGTTAAGAACGCCGCCGTCGCCGAAGACGGCTGGACCACGGTCGCCGACGACGAGAACCTGCCGGAAGGCGGCGCCGTCATCGTCTCCCTCGCCCGCTTCAAGGCGGAGCGGGACACGCTGGTCGGCCGCAATGCGCCACTCGGCCTCCGGCTCAAGTCGAACGAGCCGCCGACCGCGGTCGCCGAGGATCTGGAGCGCTTTTCCGTGATCGCGCTGGAATTCCCGATCTTCCGCGACGGCCGCGCCTATTCCCATGCGACCCAGCTCCGCCAGCGCTTCGGCTTCGAGGGCGAGATCCGTGCCGTCGGCGACGTGCTGTGGGACCAGCTCCTCAATATGATCCGCTGCGGCATCGACGCCTTCGAAGTGGACGACGACTTCCCGCTTGACGCCTTCGACGAGGCGCCCAAGCTGTTCTCGAACCACTATCAGCCGGCCATCGTGGGCGGCCCCAGCATCTTCGAGAAGCGGCATGGCGCCTGAGGGCGAAAAGAGTATGGGCGATGCAGACATCGGCGCCGCGGGCATCGACGAGAAGGGCGTTCCGCCCATGGTGTGGACGGCGGTCCTGATCGTGGTCGGCGTCGTCGCGCTATGGGTGATGATCGCCTGATCAAAGGCGGCTATGCTGCCGCCACCATGCCGACCCTCCTCGTCCTGCTCGACATCGACGGCACGCTGATCCGTTCGACGGCCCACGACAATGCCCTGATCGCCCGCGCCTGGGCCGATCTCCACGGCCACGACATCGATACCGATTGGTCGCGCTACCGGACCTCGACCGATTCGGGGATCGCCCGCGAAATCCTCGCCGACCGCCTGGGCCTGCCGGCCGACGACGAGGCCGTGGCCCGGATCGAGACCGCCATCGGCGATCTCTATGAAGACGACCTCCGCCTCGAGCAGGTGACCGGCGCCGGCCGCCTGATCGCCACCCTGCGCGCCCTGCCCGGGGTCGGCGTGGCGCTGGCCAGCGGCAGTTTCGCGGCGACCGCGCGGCGCAAGCTGGCGGCCGCCCGCCTCCATGTCGACCAGGTGCCCAAGGCCTTCTCCGATTCCCATGACGAGCGCGCCGGCATCATCGAAGTGGCGAGCCGAAGGGCCGCCGAGGAACATGCGATCGACGGTTTCGACGCCCGCGTCTACCTCGGCGACGGCGTCTGGGACGTGGCCGCGGCGCGCACCCTCGGCATCGGTTTCGTCGGCATCGGCACGGACGGCGGGGCGGAGCGTCTGCGCGCTGCCGGGGCCCGGCGCCTGCTGCCCGACTACGACGACCTCGAAACGGCGCTGGAGACGATCTTCACCGCCGCCTTCGCCGGTCCGCCGTGAGCGGCTTCGACGCAGCGGCGATCCGCGCCCGCTACCCGATCCTGGGCCGCCCGCTGAACCCGGGTGTCGATCTCCACTATCTCGACAATGGCGCCACCGGCCAAATGCCGCAGGACGTGCTGGAGGCCGTGATCGGCCATGAGACGAGCGCGCGCGCCAATGTGAAGCGGAGCGTCCACACCCTGGCCGAACGGGCGACCGAAGCCTATGACGCGGCGCGCGAAACGGTCGCCGCCTATCTGAACGCGGCCCCGCGCGAGATCGTCTTCACCGGCGGCTGCACCGCCGCGATCAACCTAGTGGCCCACAGCTTCGGCAGCCTGCTGCAGCCCGGCGATGCCGTGGCCATGAGCGAGATCGAGCATCACGCCAATCTGGTGCCCTGGCAGATGCTGGCGGAACGCCGCGGCCTCCGTTTGATCCGCCTGCCCGCGACCGAGGAGGGCCGGCTCGACCTCGACGCCCTGCCCCGCCTTCTCGACGCAAAAACCAAGCTGGTCGCGGTCACCCATGCCTCCAACGTCACCGGGGCGATCACGCCGGTCGCCGCGGTCGCGGCGGCGGCGCGGGCGGTCGGCGCCGCCCTGCTGCTCGACGGCGCCCAGATGGCCCCCCATGGCCCGGTCGACGTGAAGGCGCTGGGGGCCGATTTCTACGTCCTGTCCGGCCACAAGCTTGGGGCCCCCAATGGTATCGGCGTGCTGTGGGGCCGCTACGACCTGCTCGACCGCATGCCGCCCTTCCTGGGCGGGGGCGAGATGATCCGCACTGTCGGTTTCGAGCGCTCGA
>JAYSCC010000319.1:0-4394 GCA_041915065.1 Zavarzinia sp. | reverse complement strand
AACCTGTGGCGCCGGCCGGTCGGCGCCTGGATCGGCATGAAGCCCAAGGCGCGCTGGGGTGCCACCGGCTTCGGCATGGCCGAGGCCCTGCTGTCCGATACGCGGGGCGAAATCGGCACCGCTTCCATGCCCGTGATCCTGCTGCCCTTCCCCGCGGCTTGAGCCCGCCCGGCTTTTGCCTATACTGCGCCCCGCCCGGCAAGGGCAGGTTCCAAGGACGGATCACATGGCGCGTGACGTGAAGAAGGTCGTGCTCGCCTATTCGGGCGGGCTCGACACCTCGGTTATTCTGAAGTGGCTGCAGGAGACTTATGGCTGTGAAGTGGTGACCTTCACCGCCGACCTCGGCCAGGGCGAGGAGCTGGAGCCCGCGCGCAAGAAGGCCGAGATGTTCGGGGTGAAGGAAATCTTCATCGAGGACCTGCGCGAGGAATTCGTCCGCGACTACGTCTTCCCGATGTTCCGGGCCAATGCGCTCTACGAAGGCGTCTATCTGCTCGGCACCTCGATCGCGCGGCCGCTGATCGCCAAGCGCCAGATCGAGATCGCCAAGATGACCGGCGCCGATGCCGTGGCCCATGGCGCCACCGGCAAGGGCAACGACCAGGTGCGCTTCGAGCTTTCCTATTATTCGCTGGAGCCGGGCATCCGCGTGATCGCCCCCTGGCGCGAATGGGACCTGACCTCGCGCACCCGCCTGATCGATTTCGCCGAAAAGCACCAGATTCCGATCGCCAAGGACAAGCGCGGCGAAGCGCCCTTCTCGGTCGACGCCAACCTGCTGCACACCTCCTCCGAGGGCAAGGCGCTGGAGGATCCCTGGCAGGAGCCCGAGGAATTCGTCTATTCCCGCACCATTTCGCCCGAAGCAGCGCCCGACAAGCCGACCTATATCGAAGTCGACTTCGAGAAGGGCGATGCGGTCGCGATCGACGGTGAGAAGCTCTCGCCCGCCGCCCTGCTGGCCCGCCTCAACGACCTCGGCGGCGCCAATGGCATCGGCCGTCTCGACCTCGTCGAAAACCGCTTTGTCGGCATGAAGTCGCGCGGCGTCTACGAGACCCCGGGCGGCACTATCCTTCACGCGGCGCATCGCGGCATCGAGTCGATCACCCTCGACCGTGGTGCCATGCACCTGAAGGACGACCTGATGCCGCGCTATGCCGAGCTGATCTACAACGGCTTCTGGTTCAGCCCGGAACGCGAGATGTTGCAGGCGCTGATCGACAAGAGCCAGGAACATGTCTCGGGCACGGTGCGGTTGAAGCTCTACAAGGGTTCGGTCCGCGTGGTCGGCCGCAAGAGCCCGAACACGCTCTATTCCCTGAGCCACGTCACCTTCGAGGAAGATGCGGTCTACGACCAGCACGACGCCGAAGGTTTCATCAAGCTGAATGCGCTGCGCCTGAAGCTGCTGCGCCGCCGCGGCATGAACAACTGAGGTCCACGGGGCGGCTCCGGCCGCCCCGGTCCTTGCCATGACAGACTTCGTCGACGCCAACCGCCGCCACTGGGACGAGGTCACGGGTCTGCACCGCGACTCGGCCTTCTATGACGTCGAAGCCTTTCTTGCCGGGCGCTGCACGGTCGGGCCGATCGAGCGGGACGCCCTGGCGCCGCTGCTGCGCAAGAACCTCCTCCATCTCCAGTGCCACTTCGGGCTCGATACCCTGAGCCTGCTCCGCCTCGGCGCGACGCGGGTGACCGGGGTCGACCTTTCGCCGAAGGCGATCGCCGAGGCCAAGGCGCTGGCCGAGAAGCTCCGCCTTTCCGCCTGGGCCGATTTCGTCGAAGGCGATGTCACCGCCCTCGACCTGCACCAGCGTTTCGACCGTATCTTCACCTCCCACGGCGCCATCAACTGGCTGCCCGACATCGCCGCCTGGGGCCGGGTGATTGCCCGCCACCTGGCGCCGGACGGCCTCTTCTTCATGATGGAGGCGCATCCCTTCGGCCTCGCCCTCGACATCGACGAGGCTGGCCGGCTGTGGCAACGCTTCCCCTATTTCCACCAGGCGGAGCCGGTCATCCTCCAGGGCGTGCCCGATTATGCCGAACCCGACTATGTGCCGAAGGAAGGCGGTGTCGGCTGGGCCTGGACCATCGCCGACATCATGGGCGCGCTCGAAGCGGCCGGGCTCCAGGTCTTCGAATTCCGCGAATATCCCTTCGCCGCCTGGGAGGCGCTGCCCGGCCTGAAGCCGGACGCCGGACGCTATTATTGGCACCGGCCGGAAGGCGATCCCTCGCCCGACACGCCGCTTCTGTTCAGCCTGAAGGCCCGCCACGCCGCTTGACTCGGGCCCCAATTAAAGAACAATTAGAGAACATTTGGGAGGGGAAGATGGTCAAGCCGATCCCGGACGGTTACGAGGCGGTCACGCCCTATCTGATCGTCGACGGCGCCGCTGCGGCGCTGGAATTCTACAAGGGCGCCTTCGGGGCCGAGGAAGTGCACCGGATCGAGACCGGCGACGGCCGTATCGGCCATGCCGAGATCCGCATCGGCAAGGGCATGGTGATGCTGGCCGATCCTTTCCCGGAAATCGGTGCCGCAGCGCCGGAGGCGGGGGCGGCCGTGCCGGTCAGCCTGACCTTCTATTGCGAGGACGTCGATGCCCTCGTGGTCCGGGCGCTCCGCCTGGGCGCCCAGCTCCGCGGCGAGATCGAAGACAAATTCTACGGCGACCGCATGGCCAGCCTGCTCGATCCCTTCGGCCACACCTGGCATGTCGCCACCCATATCGAAGACGTGGCGCCGGACGAACTGGCCCGCCGCGCCAAGGCTGCGATCGGCGGCTGAAGGTTCAGGGCGCGCTCCAATCCTCGACCGGAAGGCCGGGGATACGGTCGAATTCGCGCCGGTTGTTGGTCACCAGGACGAGGCCGGCAGCCAGTGCCTGGGCACCGATCCAGAGATCGTTGCCGCCGATCATGGCGCCCTTCCGTTCGAGTTCGGCGCGCAGGTGGCCATAGGCTTCGGCTGCAGCATCGTTCAGCGGCAGCACCGGCAGCAGTTGGACCAGCTCGGCGAGCTGGCTCAGGGCGCGTTCGCGTTCCGCGCTCTTTTCGGCGCCGAAGCGGAGTTCGCCGTAGGTGACCACCGAAATCGCGGCCTCACCCACCGCGAGTTCCGCGAAACGCGCCGCCACGCGAGGCGGGCGGGCGCGCCTGATGTGGATCAGGATATTGGTGTCGAGCAGGAGGCGGGGCGCCGTCACAGGTCTTCCTGTCACAGGCCTTCGCGGTCCTGGGGCGGCGGGTCTTCCGGCCGTTCCATCATGTCGGCCGGCAGGTCGGCGATCAGGCCGAAGGCATCGGCCATGGTGCGGGGTTTTTCCCGCAGCACCAACTCGTCGCCCCGCCGGAAGATCTCTACTTCCGTGGCGTTCAGGTGAAACTGCTTGGGCAGCCGGACCGCCTGGCTGTTGCCCGAGCGGAAGACTTTCGCCGTCGTCATCGCAACCCCGTAGATACGTCTCAGTATATACGGAGGGCCGCCCCTAGACCAGCTTGCGTTCGGTGAAGAACAGGCGGAGCGCGAAGCCGAGGAAGATGACGCCGGACAGGCCTTCGATGGTCGAGCGGAACCAGCGGTTGCCGGCGATCCGGTCGGCGGCGCGGGCGGCGAAACCGGCGACGGCGGCGAGGTAGAGGCCGCCGATCACGGCGAGCGTCAGGCCCAGGATCAGGGTCTGCACCGCGACATGGCCGAGCGACGGCGCCACGAACTGTGGCACGAAGGCGAGATAAAACAGGATCACCTTGGCGTTCAGCAGGTTGGTGACCAGGGCCTGGGTGAAGACCTGGCGCCGGCTGAGCCCGCTCTGCCGGGTGGCGCCGGCCTCGTGGTGGCGCCAATGGTGATGGGCGGCGATCAGGGCGCGCACACCGAGGAAGGCGAGATAGATGGCGCCGACCATCTTGAGCGCCTGGAACAGCGCCGGCGAGGCTGCCACCAGGGCCGAGATGCCCGCTGCGGCCAGGCAGGAATGGATCGTATTGCCGAGAGTGATGCCGCCGATCGCGGTCAAGCCGGCACCCCGCCCGTCGAACAGGCTCCGCCCGAGGACGAGCAGGAAATCCGGCCCCGGGATCAGGATCAGCACCACGGCGGCGATCAGATAGAGCGCGAAGAGATGCGGATCGAGCAGCACGGGGGCGGCCTTCGGATCAGAGGACGGGCTGCGGCAATCCTGCCTGAGCGCAAGCCGCGGTCAAGCAATTGGCCAGCAGGCAGGCGATGGTCATGGGGCCGACACCGCCCGGTACCGGGGTGATATGGCCGGCGACTTCGGCCGCCGTCGCATAGTCGACGTCGCCGACCAGCCGCGTGCCGTTGGAGCCTTCCTTGGGAATCCGGTTCATGCCGACGTCGATCACTACGGCTCCCG
>JAYSCC010000318.1:0-4395 GCA_041915065.1 Zavarzinia sp. | reverse complement strand
GCCCATTCGTACCAGACGCGTCCGGGCGTCCTCCGACGAGACGAAATGAAAATGCGCGAGCTTGGAAATGGCATGACGAACAGGTTCGTCGACCGTCCCCGAACGTTCGCCCCCATGGATATGGGCAATCGGGATGTTCAGATGGATAGCCGCCAGCGCGCCGGCGAGCATCTCGCCGCGGTCGCCGAGGAGCAATACGACGTCAGGACGCAGGCGCTCGAAGGCATCGACGCAGCCGGCCAGTGTCGCCGCCAGGTTGCGGGCCATGGCCGCCCCCGTGGACTCCTCGATATCCACCGGAATCCGCGCGGCGACGTGGAGGCCACTGGCGACGATCTCATCCACCGTGGTGCCGAAGCGGGGCGACAGGTGCATGCCGGTGACCACCACGTTCAGGGTCAGCCCGGGCTCGGCGGCGATCGCCCGTAGGGTGGACTGCATCAGCCCGAAATCGGCCCGCGTTCCGGACACATAGCAGATCCTGCGCACTGCCTCGCTCACGCCAGATCGCTCCACTGCAAGGTCGTGCCTTCGGCCAGGGCATGGGCTACGCGGCGGCCGATCACCCGCTCCAGATCCCTCGGCGGGATGCCGTCGCCTGGGCGCAGCAAGGCCAAGTCCTCGCGGGAGAGCGTGGCGCCAGCCGCCAGCGGGCGGATGAGAGTCACGCTGCGGCGAACTAGGTCGCGCACGGGAATCTCGCTGGCCATCGGCTGCTTGTCGGCAACGCCGAGAGCCCGCTCGACCTGGCGCACCCGGTCGACCATCTCGGCCAGTTCGCCGGGCTCGATGGAGGCGGTGTGGTCCGGTCCCGGCAGGCCACGATCGAGGGTGAAGTGCTTTTCGATCACCACCGCCCCTGCCGCCACCGCGGCGACCGGGATCAGGATGCCTTCGGTATGGTCCGAATACCCCACGGGCAAACCCAGGGCCTCGATCAGCATGGGAATCACGCGGAGGTTCACATCCTCCAGGCGGGTCGGATAGTTCGACGTGCAATGAAGGATGGTCAGCATCTCGCCGAGGGGGGCCGAAAAGCCCCGGCGGGCGCGCTCGGCGGCGATGACCGCAGTCGCCTCGCGCACTTCGTCGAGGGTGGACATCCCAGTGGACAGGATGATCGGCAGGTTCTTTGCCGCCAGATGGGCGAGGAAGGGATGATTGGTCAGCTCCCCGGAGGGAATCTTCAGCCGCCCCATGCCCAGGCCGACGAGAAAGTCCGCTGAGTCCTCGTCGAAGGCGGTGGACATGAACTCGATGCCCCGCGCCGCGCAACGCTCGAGCAATTTCCGGTGCAGTTCGTCGGACAACTCCAGGCTGCGCAGCATCGAGTGCTGGTCGCCGCCGCCGGTGGTCCGCTGCTGGTATTCGGCCTTCGCCGCGCCCTTGCGGACCAGCTTGTCGGCCTTGAAGGTCTGGAACTTGACGATGTCCGCGCCGCAATCCGCCGCCCGGTCCACCAGGGCCAGGGCCAAGGCCTCGTCGCCGTTGTGGTTAACGCCAGCTTCCGCGATGATCAGTGTCTTCATGCCGTCCTCACCAGGCTGTCCAGCCGCCGTCGACCATCAGGTTCTCGCCCGTCACCCAAGCCGACAGGTCGCTGGCGAAATAGGCAATTGCGCCCTTGAAATCCTCTTCCCGGCCCATCCGGCCGAGGGGGGTGCGCCGCTCGTAGCGTTCGACGAAGGCCGCCGGCTGGCCGCGGGCAATGCCCCCCGGGGTGATGCAGTTCACCCGCACCGCAGGCGCTAGCACGGTGGACAGCCAGCGGGTCATTTGCAGCACCCCGCCCTTGCTGACCGCATAAGCCGCCGGATTGCCCATCGTGGTGCCCTCGTAGAGCCCCATGTCCGGCCCGACCACGCCGTAGATCGAACTGACATTGACGATGCTGCCCCGCCCCGCCACCTTCAACTGGGGCGCGAACAACTGGGACAGATGAAAGGCAGCGGTCACGTTCACTTCCATGGCCCGCCGCCAGGTATCGATCCGCTGCTCCTCGAAGGGCACGACCCAACCCTGAAGCTGGCTGTCGCCAACGAAGCCGGCGTTGTTGACCAATATGTCGGCATTGCCGAGGCGCTCCACCACCCGGGCCGGCAGGGTCGCCCGCTGGGACTCCTGCTCCAGGTCGACGGCAATCCCGGCAGCATTGACCTGCCAGCGCTCGCCGAGGGCGGCGGTGGCCGCTTCCAGAGCCTCGGCATTGCGGTCCACCAGGCAAATCGACGCCCCCAACTCGGCTAGGGTGTCGGCCATCGCGCGGCCGAGATGGCCGGCGCCGCCAGTGATGACCGCGACCCGGCCGCGGAGGTCCATCAATGATGACAATGTCTTTGAAGGGAAGGAAGTCATAGCGTTCGTCAGGCAGGGTGGGCGGCCAGGTGGGCGGCAATCGCCTCGGCCAGCATGAAGTCGTAGGGCGTGTCGATGTCCAGCGCCCGCTCAGCGGGCACGCGCACCACCCGCAGGCGACCGTCGAACAGGCGCTCGCCGGCCAGGATGTAGGCAGGGCGAACCGCATAGGCGACGGTGGTCACGTCGAACACCACCGGTGCATCCTGGCGGCGGGCGATATTGCCCTCGGGCCGGATCACCAGACCGGCATAGCCGCCGGCATCGAGAGTCACCATATTGAAGTAGGGGCTGCGCTCCGCGTCGCGCACGGTGATCACCCCGTCGGCGGCCGGGTCGCCGGCGAGCAGATCGAGACAGGCATCCACGTCCTCCTGGCGGCGGAACGGCGACGTGGCCGGCAGGCTGAGGAAGATGTCGAAGTCGCCCCGCTCGCGCCGGTACCACTCGACGGCGTGGCGCCAGGCCAGCCATTCCGGGGCGGTGTCGGTGGCCAGCTCGGGCGGCCGCATGAAGGGCACCTCGGCACCGTGGGTGCGGGCCGCCTCCGCGATCGCCGGATCGTCGGTGGACACAATCACCGCCGCCAGGCGCGGATTCGCCCGCGCGATGTCGATCGAATGGGCGATCAACGGCTTGCCGCCGAGCGTCCGGATGTTCTTGCCGGGCAAGCCCTTCGAGCCACCCCGGGCGAAGATGAAGCAAACCGCCTTGAAATCAGTCTTTTCCATGAGCCTTTACCTTGATCGAGCACTGGCCGGCAATCGACGCCCGCGCCGCATCCACGATGGCCAGCACATCATGGGCGGCACGCAGATCGACCAGGGGCTTTTCCCCCCTGGCCACGCACTGGAGGAAATGGGCCAGCTCGGCAACATACATCTCGTTGCGGTCGGCACAGGGCTGAGTCTCGACGCACCGCCATTCCGCGGCCGCCGGCGTGTAGCACTCCAGGGTGTCGGCAATCCCGTCCCAGCGCAGGGTGCCTTCGCTACCGATGAATTTGCAGCCGCGGGTGGTGGCCCGCTGCAGCAGATCCAGATGCACGTGAACCAGGCGGCGAGGGGCCTCGTATTCCAGGTTTACGCTGACCAGATCCTCCACGTCGATCTCGAGGGCGCTGTAGCGGCCGCCGCTGGCGGTGACCCGGGCCGGCAGGCCGAACATCCAATATAGATAGTCGAACTCGTGGCTCAGCTCGAGCAGGGCGCCGCCGCCAAGTGCCTGGCGAGCCGAGACCGTCTCCTGGTAACGGCTGGCGGGGCGCCAGGTCGGCAGATACTGACCGACTTCGGCGCGGACGGCCAGCACCTCGCCGATCGCGCCGGCATGGATCAGCCGACGGGCCTCGATCAGGGAAGGCAGGAAGCGCAGGTTGTAGGCCACCATCAGCGGAATTTCGGCAGCCGCGGTGAGCAGTTCGTCGAGGCCCTGGCAACTCGTGGCCAGCGGCTTCTCGATCAGCAAAGGGACACCCGCCCGTGCCAAAGGCATAGCCACAGCCAAATGCGTCGAGGCAGGGCTAGCAATGATGGCCGCAGAAGGGGCGAAGGCCAAAGCATCATTGATTGACGTGAACTGCAGATCGGCACCCTCCGGCAATTCTTCATTGGCCCCGCTACTGGTCAGTCGCAGAACGCCGATAAGCGACTGTGGGCGGAGCCCGCGCAGGTTCCGCAGATGACGCCTTCCAATGCTACCCAAGCTGACCACCAAGAACCGCTGGTCGGCCTCAATACACATCGCAGGCCGTTCTAATGAGTCGCATCAGTCTGTTACCTATTGCTGGCTGTCGCACCGAGTTATCTAGATATCGAGGAAGTGACGGAGAACTTTCAACCCAATCTCGCCGCTGCGCTCGGGGTGGAACTGGGTCGCCATCAGATTGCCGCGCTGGATTGCGGCGCAGACCCTGTGGCCACCGTAGAGGCAGTCGGCGAGCCTATCGGCCGGATCTGCCGGCTGGGCCGCGAAGGAATGGACGAAATACACCGCCGGACGCTGGCCGCTGAAGGGCTCGAGCAAGGTGCCGGCCCAGCC
>JAYSCC010000317.1:1390-4397 GCA_041915065.1 Zavarzinia sp. | reverse complement strand
GGCCGAGGCCGGGATCTCGATCTTCGTTCGCCGCGGCCCGGCAGGTAAGGACCTGACCTCGGTCACGATTCCCTATTTCGTCGCCCTGACCGAAACCAATACCGACGTGATCAGCCGCGCCGTCTACACGACGACGGTGCCGCTGCCCAAGGACAAGAATTCGGGCGGTGTGGTCGAGCACCTGAGCCTGACCATTCCCCTCAACGGCAAGTCTCCCTATGCCTTCGAGGTGGTCACCGGCATCCAGCTCAGCGCCGCCGAACTGGCGGCCGAGCGCAAGCGCCGCGGGCGCTGAACCGGCCGATCGCCGCCTCCTGTGAGACCCGTCACATCGCCCGCCGGGGCGAGGCGCCATAGTGCAGCCGTACCGCCGAAGCTTCGGCGGTGGCCGCTGACGGGGGGTCTGCGGTCGGGGCGGCGGGACATCGGGGGGTGTCCTGTCGCCCCCCCTGCATGGCCCCCTGCGTCAACTTGGCCGAATTCTAAGCTTGATCAGCTTTGCCTTGGATCAAAGCCTCGTTATAGGATTTGTGAACCAATCCGATCGACGATGGACGTCGGTGGGATCGGTCGCATCCGGTGCGCCCGCACATCGACGCAGTTGGGACAGGGCGAATGAACTACGACGAATCCTTTGCGCAAGCGATCGCCGACCTGAAGAGGGAAGGCCGTTACAGGGTGTTCGCTGACCTGCAGCGGCATTGCGGTTCCTTCCCGCGGGCAACGTGGCGTGGGCCCCAGGGTCCGAAGGAAATCGTGGTCTGGTGCTCGAACGACTATCTAGGCCAAGGTCAGAATTCCGAAGTGCTCGCCGCCATGCACGAGGCGCTGGACGATTTCGGCGCCGGCGCGGGCGGCACCCGCAATATTTCCGGCACCACCCGTGCCCATGTCCTCCTCGAGGAGGAGCTGGCTTCCCTGCACGGCAAGGAAGCGTCGCTGCTGTTCTCTTCGGGCTTCGTCTCGAACGAGGCGGCACTCTCCGCCCTGTCGCGCGTGCTCAAAGGCGTGACGGTCTATTCGGACGAGCTGAACCACGCCTCGATGATCGAGGGCATCCGCCACGGCGGCGCGCCCAAGCGGATCTTCCGCCACAACGACATCGACCACCTGGTCTCGCTCCTGAAGGATGCCGATCCCAAGGCGCCGAAGATCATCGCCTTCGAGAGCGTCTATTCGATGGACGGCGACATCGCGCCGATCGCGGACTTCATCGAAGTCGCCAAGAAGTACAACGGCCTCACCTATCTCGACGAAGTCCACGCCGTCGGCCTCTATGGCGAGCATGGTGCCGGCGTCGCCGAGCAGATGGGCGTGATGCACGACATCGACGTGATCGAGGGCACGCTGGGCAAGGCCTTCGGCGCCATGGGCGGCTATATCGCCGGTTCGGCCGTGATGGTCGACTGCGTGCGCTCCTATGCCCCGGGCTTCATCTTCACCACTTCGCTGGCCCCGGTGCTGGCGGCCGGCGCCTGCGCCTCGGTCCGCTATCTCCGCGAGCACAACGAGCTTCGCGTGAAGCACCAGGAACGCGCCGCCACCCTGAAGCGGAAGCTGGCGGCAGCCGGCCTGCCGGTGGTGAATTCGGCCTCGCACATCGTGCCCGTCATGGTCGGCGATCCGATCCGCTGCAAGGCGATCTCGGACGAACTGCTGGCGGTCGACGGCATCTATGTCCAGCCGATCAATTTCCCGACCGTCCCGCGCGGCACCGAGCGCCTGCGCTTCACCCCGTCGCCCTTCCACGACGACGAGATGATGGATCATCTGATCCGCGCCCTCGACCGCATCTGGACCGCCGCCCGGCTGCCCCGCGCCGCCTGAGCCCGGCAGAGACAAAGGGACGCCCCGGCCGAAACGCCGGGGCGTCCTGCTTTCGGGCTGGGGTCAGCGGCGGACGAAGCCGCCCGGGGTGGTCCGGCGACGGCGGCGCACCAGCAGCCCGCCCAGCAAGCCGTAGAACGCCCAGCCGATGCCGACACCGGCCAGACCGAAGATCGGATCGACGGTCGCCGTGATCTCGTAATTCGCCAGGGTCTCGCGCACCAGTTCCTGGTCGCCGTTGGTGGCGATCGCGGTCAGCTTGTCGAAACTGGTCGGTGCCGCGGAGAGCGCCTTGATCTGCGCCTGCAGCAACTCGCGGCGCTGGGCGAGGGCGGTCATGCGGTCGGCGGTGCCGCGCAGCGCCGCGTCGCTCGCGTTCCGGTGGCGCTCGACCAGACCGTCGAAATCCAGTCCCTCCGCCTGGGCCTGGAAGGTGAAGCCATCCACCATCTTCTGCACTTCGCCGAGCGCGCCGCCGAGCCGCTGCTCATAGGCACGGGCGAAATTCGGCAACTGGCTGGCGCCGATGCCGCCGGCGATGACGAACAGAATGAGGAACAGATGCCGAATCATGGCGCGTCCCCGCGTGGCCCCTTGCGGCCTAGGTGTGCGCAGCGTTTACCATGCTGTCAACCGCGGCGGGCCGCCGCTGTCCTTCGCAGAGCAAGAAAAAACCCGCCGAGGTCGTCGGCGGGTTTTCTTCTGTTGGGCCGAGTCGGCTTACGAGCAGCCGCTGGTCGAGCCGCAGGTGTCGCACTTCAGGCAGGTGCCGTTACGGACCAGGGTGAAATTGCCGCAGTCGCCGCAGGCGTCGCCGACATAGCCCTTCACCCGGGCCTCGCGGATGCGGGCGAGGCGGGTTTCGGCGGCCGAGACCGCGGCGGAGGCGGTGGCCGCCGCCGTCGCCCCGGTCGAAGCCCTGGCGGCCACGGCGAGATCCGGCTCGATCACCAGCGCGACTGCCTCGTTGCCGGCATGGGCATTGTGGGCATGGGCATTGTGGGCGGCCTGGCGGATGCCCTGGGCCGCGGCATTCAGGACATAGAGGTTGGAGCGGACATAGCCGTTGGAGACCGGCGCCGAGGCGGCCGCCTTATAGGCCGCGGCCTTGGCGTCGACCGCTTCGCGGCGCTGCGGGGCGCCGTCGAGCGCCGCTTCGTCCGCACCGTCGCCCATGGCG
>JAYSCC010000317.1:0-1380 GCA_041915065.1 Zavarzinia sp. | reverse complement strand
CGCAGGTCCGCCGGCTCGACATGGGCGAGGTCGTTCCGCGCCAGATAGGACACGGCCAGTTCGCGGAAGACATAGTCGAGGATCGAGGTCGCCATCTTGATCACCTCGTTGCCTTCGACCATGCCCGCCGGCTCGAAGCGGGTGAAGGTGAAGGCGTCGACGAATTCCTCCAGCGGCACGCCGTATTGCAGGCCGATCGAGACCGCGATGGCAAAATTGTTCATCAAGCTGCGGAAGGCGGCGCCTTCCTTGTGCATGTCGATGAAGACTTCGCCGAGCTTGCCGTTGTCGTATTCGCCGGTGCGCAGATAGACCTTGTGGCCGCCGACATTGGCCTTCTGGGTATAGCCCTTGCGGCGGTGGGGCAGGCGCTCGCGGACGCCGGTCGCCGGCACCACGCGCTCGACCACCCGCTCGACGATGCGTTCGGCGATCATCTGGCCGCGCTGCATCGGTGTCGCGTCCTCACCCGCCTCGTCCGCCACTTCTTCCAGGATCTGGGCGGCGAGCGGTTGCGACAGCTTGGAGCCGTCGCGGTAGAGGGCGTTGGCCTTCAGCGCCAGGCGCCAGGACAGCAGATAGGCTTCCTTGCATTCCTCGACCGTGGCCGAGGCGGGCATGTTGATGGTCTTCGAGATGGCGCCCGAGATGAAGGGCTGGGCCGCCGCCATCATGCGGATGTGGCTCTCGACCGAGAGGAAGCGCTTGCCGATCCGGCCGCAGGGATTGGCGCAGTCGAACACCGGCAGGTGCTCTTCCTTGAGGTGCGGCGCCCCTTCCAGCGTCATCGCCCCGCAGACATAGACATTGGCCATTTCCACATCGGCCTTGGAGAAGCCGAGCGCCCCCAAGAAGTCGAAGGAAGGCTCATCCAGTTTCTCAGCCGGAAGCTGCAAGGTCTTGATGCAGAAGTCTTCGCCCAGCGTCCACTTGTTGAAGGCGAACTTGATGTCGAAGGCCGAGGCGAGGTTCTTTTCCACAGCCTCGATCTCGGCCGCGCCGAAGCCCTTTGCCTTCAGCGCCGCATGGGAGAGGGCGGGCGAACCATCGAGCGTGCCGTGGCCGACGGCGTAGTCGATGATGTCGGCGATCTCCGCTTCACCATAACCGAGGGTGGCGAGGGCCACCGGCACGATCCGGTTGATGATCTTGAAGTAGCCGCCGCCGGCCAGCTTCTTGAACTTCACCAGGGCGAAGTCGGGCTCGATCCCGGTGGTGTCGCAATCCATCACCAGGCCGATGGTGCCGGTCGGCGCGATCACCGTCGCCTGGGCGTTGCGATAGCCATGGGCTTCGCCGAGTTCGAGGGCGCGGTCCCAGGCACGCTTGGCGGCACTGGCCAGTTCGGCTTCGCGGATATTGGCGTGGTCGAGGGCGACG
>JAYSCC010000316.1:0-4400 GCA_041915065.1 Zavarzinia sp. | reverse complement strand
AGCACGGCGACGATGGCGACCGCGAGCAGCAGGCTCGGCAGCGCCATCAAGACGTCCATCAGGCGCATGATGCCCTGGTCGACGAAGCCGCGCTGGAAACCGGCGACGAGGCCGAGCAGCACGCCGATGCCGAGCGAGATGGTGACCACGATCACCCCGATCAGCAGGGAGAGCTGCGCCCCCCAGACGATGCGCGAGAGCATGTCGCGGCCGACGTCGTCGGTGCCCAGGATGAAGCGCCAGGTCCCGCCCTCCATCCAGACCGGCGGGGTGAGGAAATTGTCGCGGAACTGCTCGTGCGGGGCATGGGGCGCCACCAGGGGCGCGAAGACCGCGCAGAAGGTGACCAGCGCGATGAACAAGAGGCCCAGCAGGGCACCCCGGTTGCGCCGGAAATCGCGCCAGAAGGCGAGCAGGGGGGAGGGCGGCGCCACGGGGCCAGCGGTTTCGGTGGTCATTTCTGGTGCCGGATGCGCGGGTTGATCAGGCCGTAGAGCAGATCGACGGCCAGGTTGACGCCGATGATGGTGATGGCGATCAGCAGGATGCCGCCCTGGACCGCGGGAAAATCGCGCCGGCCGATCGCGTCGATCAGCCATTTGCCGATTCCGGGCCAGGAGAAGATCGTCTCGGTCAGCACGGCACCGGCGAGCAGGGTGCCGACCTGGAGCCCGATCACGGTGATGACCGGGATCAGGGCATTGCGCAGCGCATGGACCCAGACCACACGGAAGGGCGACAGGCCTTTGGCCCGGGCGGTGCGGATATAATCCTCGCCCAGCACTTCCAGCATGGCGGAGCGCGTCATGCGCGCGATCACGGCGAGCGGAATGGTGCCGAGAACGATCGAGGGCAGGATCAGGTGGTGCAGGGCCGACCAGAAGGCGTCGATGTCGTCGACCAGCAGGGTGTCGATCAGCATGAAGCCGGTCACCGGCTCGATATAGAAGAGGACGTCGAGCCGGCCGGAAACCGGGGTCAGGCCCAGGATATTGGAGAACAGGACGATCAGCAGGATGGCCCACCAGAAGATCGGCATCGAATAGCCGGCGAGGGCAGCCCCCATCAGCCCCTGGTCGACCACGGTGCCGCGCATCAGCGCGGCCAATATCCCCGAAGGCAGGCCGACCACCACGGCGAAGATCATGGCGACGACGGAGAGTTCGATGGTGGCCGGGAAGAGTTCCAGGAACTCGTCGATCACCGGGCGCTGCGTGACATAGGACTTGCCGAGGTCGCCCTGGGCGAGGTCGCCGACATAAGAGAAGAATTGTTCGTAGAGCGGGCGGTCGAGCCCCAGCTTGTGGCGCTGTTCGGCCAGGAGTTCGGCGGAGATGCCGCGTTCGCCGGCGCGGGCCTCGACGGCATCGCCATGGAGCTGGCGGACGAGGAAGAAGGCGAGGATGACGATACCGAGCAGGGTCGGCACCAGGATGATCAAACGGGACGCCAGGTATCGGAGCATTCAATATCCTTCGGCCGAAGGAGGGACCGGGGCGCCCACGCGGCGCCCCGGAACCGGTTCGATTACTTCAGGTCGACTTCCTTGAACTCGTGGCTGCCCAGCGGGCTGATCTTGTAGTTGACCAGCTTGTCGCTGATCGGCTCGGAGACCAGCGAATGGGCGATCACGAACCAGGGCGCTTCCTCGTGGAAGATCACCTGGGCCTGTTCATAGAGCTTGGTGCGCTCGGCCTGGTCGGACACGGTCTGCGCCTTGCGGACCAGATCGTCGAAGTCCTTGTTGCACCACTTGGCGAGGTTGCCGCCGCCGGGACGCGCCGCATCGCAGGAGAGCAGTGTGTAGAGGAAGTTGTCCGGGTCGCCGTTGTCGCCGGTCCAGCCGAGCTGGCACATCTGGTGCTCGCCGTTCTGGCAACGCTTGCGGTATTCGCCCCATTCGTAGGTGACGATCTTGGCGTTGAAGCCGACCTTGGCGAGGTCTGCCTGGATCAGTTCGGCGATCTTCTTGGCGTCCGGGTTGTAGGGACGCTGCACCGGCATGGCCCAGACGTCGGTCTCGATCGGCAGGGTGACGCCGGCTTGCTTCAGCATCTCCTTGGCCTTCTCGGGGTCGTAGGGATAGTCGGTGATGTCCTTGTTGTAGGACCAGATGGTGGGCGGGATCGGGTTGATGCCCGGCTGCCCCGAGGGACCATAGACCGCCTTGATGATGGCGGCCTTGTCGATCGCCATGTTCAGGGCCTGGCGCACCAGCTTGTTGTCGAAGGGCGGCTTCTGGACGTTATAGGCGAGATAGCCGACGTTCAGGCCGGGCTGGCTCAGCACCGTGATGCCCGCCGTCGACTTCATCGAGGCGAGATCCTGCGGGTTCGGATAGGAGGCGATCTGGCATTCGCCGGCCTTCAGCTTGGCCCAGCGGGTCGCGGCGTCGGGCGTGATGGCGAAGACGAGCTGGTCGATCTTCGGCTTGCCGGCCCAATAGGCGTCGAAGGCCTTGAAGCGGATCAGGGCGTCCTTCTGATACTGCACGAAGGTGAAGGCGCCGGTGCCGATCGGCTCCTGGTCGACCTTCTCCGGCGTGCCGGCCTTCAGCATCGCATCGGCATATTCAGCCGACAGGATGGTGGCGAAATCCATCGCCAGATTGGCGATGAAGGGGGCGTTCGGCTTGTTCAGCGTAAAGCGCACGGTGTAGTCGTCGACCTTGTCGATCGACTTCAGCATGTCGGTCATGCCCATGTCGCCGAAGTAGTCGTAAGCGCCGCCGGAAACGCCGTGATAGGGATTGTCCGCCTTCCACATGCGGTTGAAGGAGAACAGCACGTCGTCGGCGTTGAAGTCGCGCGTCGGCGTGAAGGTCTTGCTCGAATGGAACTTCACGCCGCGGCGCAGTTTGAATTCATAGGTCAGGCCGTCGGGCGAGACGGTCCAGGATTCGGCGAGGCCGGGGCGGGTTTCGGTCGTGCCGGGCACGAAATCGACCAAGCGGTCATAGACCGGGCGCGCCGCGTCGAAGGAAGTGCCGGTGGTGTTCAGCTGCGGATTGAAGTTCTCGGGGCTGCCTTCGGAGCAATAGACGAGGGTCTTGGCCGCGAGTGCCTGGCCGGCCATGCCGACGGTGAGGGCGGCGGCGGCGGCCGTCGCGAGCGCGAAGCCGCGTAGCTTCGTCCGCAAGGTCCCCGATCGCAGTGTCATGCCCGATCGCACTGTCATGAATGCCTCCGTTGTATGCGGGGGCAATCGGCGCTTCGCGCTCATCCCCCGTAAACCAAAGACTAGCGCCACTTCGCCGTCGATTTCGACCGATTTCCGCGTGCTGCACTGCAAGGTGGGCGGCGCTGGCCAAGTGCCGGGGCAATGGGCATGATGGCACCCGCTTCGTCTAGGCTTCTGCGGTGCATCATCGCCATGTTCGGTCTGTTCTCTTTGTCGGCCCGTCTTCCCCTCGCCGCCGTCGCCGGCCTCGCGGCCCTGACCGCGGTCTTGCCGGGGACCCCGGCCCGGGCCGCCGTCAGTGCGACCGACATGATCGGGGTGGCGCTGGCCGGGGCGAGCCAGATTCCGGACGTGAACGAGCGCGGCCAGGTGATCGCCACCATCGCCGAGGAACGGGCCAAGGCCGGTGACTGGGCCATGGTCGACAAGATCGTCGCCTCGATCGACGACGTCGCGGTGCGCGATGATGCCCTGACCCAGTCGGCGGTGATCGCCGCCGGCCAGGGCGACGCCGAACGTGCCGGCACGCTGATCGCCCGCCTGTCCGACGACGACGGTAAGGGCGATGCCTCGGCCCAGGTCGCGGCCGCCCTGGTGCGCCAGGGCTCGGTCTCGCTCGGCCTCGGGCTGGCGCGTTCGGTCGCCGATCCTGAACAGCGTTTCCGTGCCCTGGTCGATGTCGCCCGGGCCATGGCGGCACGGCGCGATCCCGCCGCCGGTCGGGTATTGGATGACGCCGGCGAAGTGCTGGGCCTGGTCACCGACGCCGGCCTGCTGGGCCGGCTGCGCCAGACGGCGGCCCAGGCGGCGGTCGCCATGGGCGACGTCGCGCGCGCTCTCGCCCTGGCCGACCAGATCGAAGACCCGGCGCGCCGGCTCCAGGTCCTGCGCAATGCCGCCCTCGGGCTTGCCCGCGCGGACGAGAAGGCGGGTGCCACGACTGCCGTCGACCGTGCGCTCGAACATTTGCCCGATGCCCCCGATGCCCGAGAACAGGCCTTCGTCATGCTCGACCTCGGTACGGCGCTCGGCTTGGTCGGCGATGCCGACCGGGCGCGCCAGGCCTTCGCCGGTGCGGTCGAAGCGGTGCGCGGTCTGACGCCCGAGACCCTGGGCGAGATCGAGGCGGCGGTGCCGGCCGCCGCGATCGACGGCGGGCTCACCGGTTTCGGCCTCGAATGGGCGCGCGGCCTGGCCGATATCGGCGGGCGCGACCTGGC
>JAYSCC010000315.1:0-4414 GCA_041915065.1 Zavarzinia sp. | reverse complement strand
GATCACCACCAGGTCGAATTCCGCCGTCATGCCGCTCCACCGCCTTCGTGCGCCCGCCCCCTAGAGCACGAAAGCGGGGCGGATGGGCGTCAGCCCCGCTCGCTGTCGAGCATGGCCATCATGACCTCGGCATAGCGGCTGCCGGCGGCCGCATCCTTGGGCACCGCCGCCTCGATCGCGGCGAGGTCTTCCGGGGTCAGGACGACGTCGAGAGCGCCCAGCGCTTCGGTCAGGCGGGGCCGGGTGCGGGCGCCGACCAGGGGCAGGATGTCGTCGCCCTGGGCCAGGACCCAGGCGATGGCGAGCTGGGCGACGGTCACGCCCTTGTCCGCCGCGAGCGCGCGAAGATGCTCCACCAGGGCCAGGTTGTGGTCGAGGTTGTCGCCCTGGAAGCGCGGGCTATGGGCGCGGAAGTCGCGCCCGCCGACCGCCGCCTGCTGGCTCCAATGGCCGGAGATCAGGCCGCGGGAGAGCACGCCGTAAGCCGTCACGCCGATGCCGAGTTCGCGCAGCGTCGGCAGGATCGAGGCCTCGATGCCGCGCGAGATCAGCGAATATTCGATCTGCAGGTCGACGATCGGATGGACGGCATGGGCGCGCCGCACGGTCGCCGCCGACACTTCGGACAGGCCGATGTGGCGGACATAGCCGGCCTGCACCAGGTCGGCCAGGGCACCCATGGTCTCCTCGATCGGCACCTTGGGATCGAGGCGGGCGGGACGGTAGATGTCGACATGGTCGGTGCGCAGGCGGCGCAGCGTATAGGCGAGATAGCTCTTCACATGGGCGGGGCTGTTGTCGATGCCGATGAAGCCGCCGGCCGGATCGCGCAAGCCGCCGAATTTCACGCTGAGCACGACCTGGTCGCGCCGGCCCTCGATCGCGTCGGCGATCAGCATCTCGTTATGGCCGGCGCCATAGAAATCGCCGGTGTCGATCAGGGTGACGCCGGCCTCCATCGCGGCATGGATCGTCGCGATGCTCTCGGACCGGTCGGCCGGGCCGTAGAAATCCGACATGCCCATGGCGCCGAGGCCGAGGGGGAAGACGCGGGGACCATGGGTGCCGAGGCTGCGGGTCATCGGGATCGTCCTTGGTGGAAGGCTTCAATGGCTCGACCCTACGCCCCTGCTTTGTTAGGATTAAGCCGGGTTGTGTCTCACATAGTGTTCGGACTGACCGAATGATCGCCTCGCCCGACCTGAATGCCCTCCGCCTCTTCGCGACCGTCGCCCGCCACTTGAATTTCCGCCGCGCCGCGGCCGAGATCGGCATGTCGGCGGCCAATCTGTCGGAACGGATCCGCGAACTCGAATCCGCGCTGGGCGTCCGCCTGTTCAACCGCACCACCCGCAGCGTCGCCCTGAGCGAGGCGGGGGCCGCCCTGCTCGACCGCATCGGCCCGGCCCTGACCACGATCGGCGACGCCCTGGCCGATGCCGGCGCCTTCGGGCGCGAGGTGGTGGGCACGATCCGCATCAACGGGCCGATGCCGGCCATCGACTTCCGCCTGATGCCCTTCGTCGACGCCTTCATGGCGCAGCATCCCGCCGTCCGCTTCGAGATTTTCGCGGAAGAGGCGTTGGTCGACATCGTGGCCGCCGGCTTCGATGCCGGCATCCGCTATGGCGAGCATCTGGCGCAGGACATGATCGCCGTCTCCCTCGGCGGGCCGCAGCGCCTCCTGGTGGTCGGCGCGCCCGACTATTTCGCCCGCCACGGCCGGCCGCGGCATCCGAACGAGTTGGCGCAGCACCGCTGCCTCACCATGATCTTCCCGCGCGGCAACCGCCTGCCCTGGGGCTTCGAGAAGGACGGGGAAGAGATCGACTTCCTGCCCTCGGCGCCCCTGGTCGGCAACCGGGGCACCGTGCTGCTCTCGGCCGCCAGGGCCGGCGTCGGCCTGACCATGATGTTCGAGGAATATTGCGCGGCCGATCTCGCCTCGGGCGCGCTGGTACCGGTGCTGGAGGATTGGACGCCGCCCTTCCCCGGCCCCTTCCTCTATTATCCCGAGCGGCGCCTGATGCCGGCGGCCTTCCGCGCCTTCGTCGACTTCGTCAAGATGCGCGCGGCGCATGGCTGAACCCGGCCGCCCCGCGCCGTCGGCACTTTGGCCGGGGCGCGGGCTCATGTATCGTCCGGCCCCATGCAGCAGCCCTCGATCATCAAGATCTCGAATCTGACCAAGCGCTATGCCTCCGGCTTCGAGGCGCTGAAAGGCGTCGACCTCGAGATCCGGCGGGGCGAGATTTTCGCGCTGCTCGGCCCGAACGGCGCCGGCAAGACGACGCTGATCAGCATCGTCTGCGGCATCGTCAACGCGACCGAGGGCAAGGTGACGGCGGACGGCCACGACATCGTGACCGACTATCGCGCCGCCCGCGCCGCCATCGGCCTCGTGCCCCAGGAACTGACCACCGACGCCTTCGAGACGGTGTGGGACACGGTGAGCTTCACCCGCGGCCTGTTCGGCAAACCGAAGAACCCGGCGGTGATCGAGAAGGTGCTGCGCGACCTCTCCCTCTTCGAGAAGAAGGACAGCCAGCTCCGCCAGCTCTCGGGCGGCATGAAGCGCCGGGTGATGATCGCCAAGGCGCTGGCCCACGAGCCGCGCATCCTGTTCCTGGACGAACCCACGGCCGGCGTCGACGTCGAGCTTCGCCGCGACATGTGGGACCTCGTGCGCCAGCTCCGGGAAGACGGCGTCACCATCATCCTGACCACCCACTATATCGAGGAGGCCGAGGAAATGGCCGACCGGGTAGGGGTGATCAACCACGGCCGCATCATCCTGGTCGAGGACAAGGCCGAGCTGATGCGGAAGCTCGGCAAGAAGCAGCTCACCCTGCAACTTCCGCAGGCCCTCGGCGAAATTCCGGCGGCGCTGGCCGGCTACGACCTGGCGCTCGGCCAGGGCGGCACCACGCTGGTCTATAGCTACGACACGCGGGCGGCCCACAGCGGCATCCCCGCCCTGCTGCGCGACCTCGACGCCGCCGGCATCGCCTTCCGCGACCTGGCGACCAGCCAGTCCTCGCTCGAGGACATCTTCGTCAGCCTGGTGAGCGAACGGCCATGAACCTCTACGCCATCAACGCCATCTATCGCTTCGAGATGGCGCGCACCCGGCGCACGATCATGCAGAGCATCATCTCGCCGGTGATCTCCACCTCGCTCTATTTCGTGATCTTCGGGGCGGCGATCGGCCAGCATATGAACGCGGTCGACGGCGTGCCCTACGGCGCCTTCATCGTGCCCGGCCTGGTGATGCTCTCGCTGCTGACGCAGAGCATTTCGAACGCTTCCTTCGGGATCTATTTCCCGCGCTTCACGGGCACGATCTACGAGGTGCTGTCGGCACCCGTGTCCTATCTCGAAGTGGTGATCGCCTATGTCGGCGCGGCGGCCAGCAAGTCGATCATCCTCGGCAGCATCATCCTGCTGACCTCGACCCTGTTCGTGCCGTTGAGCGTGGCCCATCCCCTGGCCATGGTCGGCTTCCTGATCCTGACCGCGGTCACCTTCAGCCTGTTCGGCTTCATCATCGGCATCTGGGCGGATAATTTCGAGAAGCTGCAGATGGTGCCGCTGCTCATCGTGACGCCGCTCACCTTCCTCGGCGGCAGCTTCTATTCGATCAAGATGCTGCCGCCCTTCTGGCAGACCATCAGCCTGGCCAATCCGGTGGTCTATCTGATCTCCGGCTTCCGCTGGGCCTTCTTCGACGCGGGCGACGTCCATGTCTGGGTCAGCCTGGGCATGACCTTGGGCTTCCTCGCCTTCTGCCTCGCCGTCATCGCCTGGATCTTCAAGACCGGCTACCGCATGAAATCCTGATGCCAGGGCGATCGGGGGAAGCCGATCACCCTGGTTTTTCCTGAGCCTCAGGCGCCGGCAGGCCACATCCGTGGCCTTTGGCTCACGCGCCAATGATGGCGCGGGCGCTCAATGCGCCTAGTTCGGCATCCGATCGCCCTGATCCCGGCGCCCTTCGCGCCGCAGCTCCTGCGGCGTCCGTCCGAGGGTGCGCAGGAAGCCCTGGCACAGGCGGTCGGCACTGCCGAAGCCGGTCGTGCGGGCGATTTCCTCGAAACTCCGCCGGCTGTCTTCGACCAGGGCGCGGGCCGCCTCCACCCGCAGGCGCTCCACCGCGCGGGCCGGGGTCTGGCCGGTTTCGGCCGCGAAGGCACGGGCGAATTGGCGCGGGCTCAGCCCCGCCGCTTCGGCGAGGCGCGGCACCGAGAGATCGCCCGCCAGATTGTCCCGCGCGAAGCCGAGCGCGCGGCGGATCCGATCCGAGGCGGGATCGAGGTCGAGCAGCGGGCTGAACTGGTTCTGTCCGCCCGGCCGGCGGTGGTAGACCACCATCATGCGCGCCACATTGCGCGCCACTTCCGCCCCGCAATCCGCC
>JAYSCC010000314.1:0-4446 GCA_041915065.1 Zavarzinia sp. | reverse complement strand
TTCCTGGGCCAGTTCGGTCAGGACTTCGAGGGTCACCTCGCCGTTTTCGAGTTCGCAGTGGAAACGCGGACGGATGCCATTGCGCAGGCAGGCGCGCAGGCTGGTGCCGCAGGAAAAGACGACGCCTTCTGCTGAAAGACGCCTCAGATCGGGCAGCGTGCGGTCGAAGGAGGGCCCGGAGCCGACAATCAGCGCGGTTTCCGCCCGGACCGGCTTCGGCTTGGCATCGATCACGCGGAAGTCGTAGCGCTGCATGTTGGCCGTGGCATTGGTCAACATCTTCAGCTCGTCTTCGAAGAAGCCCTTCGAAATGAAGAGATGCTCGATCACCAGGGGCAGGCGGTCGCGCACCTCGGTCAGGACCCAGGACGGGTAGTGCGCGAAGACGAAGGCGCCGTCGATGAAGGGCTCGCCGACCTGGGCGGCCAGGGTGCTGACCGCCTGGACGATCAGGTCCGGCTGGTCGGCCAGGGTGAATTGCACGGCAATGCCGCGCATTTCCGCGACCTCGAACAGCCGGGTCCAGTCGACCACGGCGGCGGCGTGGACCAGGAATTCCGTCACCGGCTCGCAGATCAGCACCGAACGGGCCTTGGTGGTCTCGATCAGCGGGAGCAGGTGATGGCCGAGGCCGACCCCGAGGACGACCAGGAAGCTGCCCTCGTAATCCGGCTTGTTCGACATCGTCTCGATGCCGTTGGCCTTCAGGCCGGCCATCATGCGGTCGCGCATGCGGGCCGAAATCGGGCTGCCCAGGTTGGTGGCGCCGAGATCCGCGGTGAAGAATTGCAGCGGCTTGACCGCGAATTTCTCGAGCTGGTCTTCCGTCGCGGCGATACCGTCACCGCCATAGAGCGTGCCACCGCCGAGGTCGATGTCGATCGCCCGGCCGGCGGCGTCGCGGACCAGCCGGCTCACCGTTTCGCCTTGGGGCAGATGGGCGCCGACCGCGGGGAAGCGGGCGGCCAAGGCTGCCAGGGACGAAGCTTGGTCGAACCCGCTCATGCCGTCGCCTCCGCCAGGACGGCGCGGGCGAAGGCCGCGGGTGAAAAGGCGGGAGCGCTGGCCGCCGCCGCGCTCACGCGGGCCGCGGCCCCATGGCGCGCCACGGCATCGCCGATCAGCGAGACGGCGAGGGCGACGAAAGTGTCGACGCTGTCTGCGACATGGGCGCCGAGGCCGAGGCCGGTCAGAGCGTCGGCGGCCAAGCGCCGGTGCGCGGCCCGGCCGCGCAGGGCGATCGCCGGGGTGCCTACCTGGGTCGCCGTCAGGACGTCGTTGGCATCCAGGGCGGCGAAGGGCGCCAGCAACAAGTCGAGGTCGGCGGCGAAGGCGACGTCGGTCCCGGCGACGATTTCGATGCGGTCGGCGATACCGAGGACGCTGCACCGCTCGACCAATTGTGCCACTGCGTCGGGATGCGTGAACTCGCGATCGTGCAGGGCCAGACGGGCACCCGGCACGGCGGCCAGGACGGCGGCCAGGGCGGCCAGGAAATCGTCATGGAGTTGACCGGGGGCGATGTCGGCGCCGATGGTCGGCGGCGCTTCCGGCCGTGCTGGCCGCTCGATCCGGTCCAGCCGGGCCGGGCCAGCGGCGAGGTGTCCGTCGGTCCAGGGCAGGGCACAGGGAGCGTTCAGCCAAGCCAGGCAGCGGCCGGCCGGGTGATGCGCCAGGGCGACGGCGTGACTCGGCGCCGCCAGGCCGCCGGCATCGAGCAGCAGGTCGACGCCTTCGCCCGCCACCATATAGGCGAGAGTGGCGCCGTCGGCGGCACCGGCATCGACATAACGCTCGACCATGCCCTGGAGCAGGGCGTTGTGTTCGGCCTCGATCGGGCCGGCCCCGAACAGGATCAGGCCACCGGCACCGATCTCGCGCAGGCCCCGGGCCAGGACGGACACCGACTCGGCATCCCGGCCGTGGCCGAGGCTGGTCGCCAGCACGCCGACGAGCGGCTTCTCCGGCAGGGGCGAAGCCAGGGGCACCAGCGCGGGCGCCGGCTCCAGCAGGGCGGCCGCGGTCTTCGCGGCGTCGGCCGGGCGGGCGGGATCGCCCGGGGTCAGGACGGCGGCGGCGAGCAGGGCGCAGGCGACTTCGGCGGCCGCCTCTGGTTCCGCCACAGCCGCTGCGCGGGCTTCCTCGACGATGCCTTCGAGGGGGGCGAATTCGCCGGCCAGGGCGAGGCAGCGGGTGAGCCGCGCCAGGTCGAAGGCATCGGCAGTGCCGTTGGCGGCGAAGCGCGAGAGCACGTCGGCGGCGGCGCGCGGCTGTCCGGACGCGGCCAGGGCGTCGGCCAGGGCGCGCTGGGTCTCGCCGTCGTTGGGGCTGAAGGCGGCCTGGGTTTCGAGCAGGCGGAGTGCTATTTCGACCTTGCCCTGGTTCAGGGCCTCGATGCCGCGGGCCATGAAGGGGCGGTCGCGCACCGCCAGGAAAGCGTCGGCGAAGGCGGGCCAGCCAGCCGGCCGGGCCACCGTCCTGCCGTCGCCGAGGCCGTTGGCCTGTGCCAGTTTGGCGTAATAGGTGGCTTCCGCGACTTCACCCGCGAGAGCGTAGAAGGCGGCCAGGGAATCGGCGATGGCGGCGCTGGTCGGCGCGCTTTCGAGCGCGCGGGTGAGGGCGTCGAGCGCCACCACCACCTGATCGGCGCGGAAGGCGACATAGGCCATGGCGAGCAGGGCGGCGGCGTCTTCGGGGCGGCCGTCCAGGCACTGCTCGATCCTCTCGACCGCCGCCTCGAGGTCTCCCGAATCGACCAGGGGCACGACATCGGCGACGAAGGGGGCGATCGACGGATCGGCACCGATCCCCCGGGCCGGAACGGCGGCCAGCGGATTGAGGCTCGTCACGGCGTCACACCGACTGGTTGACGCCGCCGCTCGGCGCCGGCGGGGTCGAGACCGGGGCGGCCGGCGTCGGTGCCGCGTCGGTGGGTGTCGCCAGCAGGCCGGCCGCGATCTCGCGGTTGATGCGGATCAGGATGTCCAGCTTCTGCGGCGCCGGGTCGGCCAGGATGCCGACCGTGTGGCGGTCGATGAAGTTGGACAGCGACAGCACGTTGGCCTTGAGGTCCGGCGGCATCGGCGAATCGGGCGAGGCGACGCCGGCCTGGAAAATGGTCCACAGGCGCCAATTGCGGCGCACCGCATCCATGAAGGCGTCGGCATTCTCGGGGCTGCGCTGAGCCTCCGACAAGCGCCGCGCCGCCTCGGTCAGGGCCCAGCCCTCGGTGCGGCGGGGATCGCCTTCCGGCGGGGCCTTGCTATAGGCGGGTCGACGCTGAGTGGGATACATGAGCGAGAACCTCCTTCTCGTGGGCCAGCAGCTTCTTCGCGCTGCGCAGCGCCTGATAGACGGTGCCGTCGGCCAACAACTGCTTGATCTTGGAGACGATGGGGGCGCCGCTCGGTGCCGCGGTCGCATAGTCGTCGAGGAAACTCGCCGCGGCCTTCAGATAGTCGGCGGCGTGGTCGGCGAACAGATAGGCGCACTGGATGACGTAATAGACGCGGGTCGCCGGCGAGGTCGCATCCTGTTCGGTCAGGATGTCCTTGCCGCGCAGGATCTGCGCCTGGTTCAGCACCGTCAGCGTGGCGGGACTGCCGGCGTTGGCCAGCACCGCACCGTTGACGATGATCTTCTCTTCGGGCGCCAGGGTGAGCTTGAGGGGCACGCCGCATACTCCGCGCTGTTCGACAGCGAGAGAGTGTGCCCGTCTTCCTTAATTCCCGGTAAAACGAAAAAAGAAGGGGCGGCCGAAGCCGCCCCTTCCGATTGCCGTGAGGCCGCTGCTTACTGGAGCAGCGACAGGATCGCCTGCTGGCTCTGGCCGGCGAAGCTCAGCGCCTTCAGGGCGAGCTGCTGGCGGGTCTGCAGGGCGACCAGGTTGGCGCCTTCCTCGTTCAGGTCGGCGAGGGTCAGCTTGTCCGAGCCTTCGGTCAGCGAGTTGGTGTAATTCGCCGTGAAGTCCGAACGGGTCTGCAGCAGGGTGATGTTCGAGCCGAGGTTCGAGGCCGCGGCACGCACCTTCGAGACCGCGCCGTCGACGAAGCCGGTCAGCTTGTCGACCACCTTCACCAGGTTCGAGGCCTTGATGTTGGTGAAGCTCTTGCCGGTGGTGCCGGCGGCGGCGATCAGCAGGCTGAACAGGGCCGAGGCATTGGCACCGCCGACGGAGCCGCTGTTGGCGGCGGTGAACAGGGCGCCGGCGCGCAGGTCACGGCCGGTCACGGTCAGCGAGGCAGTGCTCTTTTCCGAGAACTGGACGGTCAGGGCCGCAGCAGTGCTGTTCACCAGGTTGGTGCCCTGGTAGGAGGCGTCGTTGACGAGCGAGTTCAGCTGACCCAGGAGGTCGGAGAACTGCTTGGTCAGGTCGGCCTTGGTGGTGTCGTCCGCGGTCTTGACCGAGATCGCGACACCCTTGATCTGCTTCAGGATCTTTTCCGC
>JAYSCC010000313.1:0-4448 GCA_041915065.1 Zavarzinia sp. | reverse complement strand
GAATTCATGCCGGCGGCGCGGGTCTGCTCGCCCTTGTTCCGGACATAGACCTGCGAGGCGGGATCCTCGCCGACGAGGACGACCGCGAGCCCGGGGGTGAGGCCGTGGTCCGCCTTCAGTTGCGCCACCTGCTCTGCCACCCGTGCCCGAAGGCCGGCGGCGAAGGCCTTGCCGTCGATCACCTGTGCCGTCATGGGATACCCCGCTATCGCTCGATGGCCGCGGGGTTAAGCCATTTGTCGAGGCGCCGCAAGATCTCCGGCGCGTCTCCCGCGATCGTCAGCAGTTTTTGCCGCGAAGTGTGGCCGGAACGAATCGCCACGGACGATTTCGGCAGCTTCAGCGCCTCGGCGACGAAGCGGATCAGTGCCTCGTTGGCCGCCCCGTCGACCGGCGGGGCATTCAGCTTGACCGAGAGGGCGCTCCGCCCGTCCGCCCCCGTCACCACACCGTCGAGGGCGTTCCGCGAGGCCCGCGGGCTCAGGCGCACGGCGAGGCGCACGGCCTGGCCGCCCGCCTCCGCCCCATAGGGCAGCTCGCTCACATCATCCCCAGCAGCACTTCGGGAATGAAGCGGCGCAGGAAGAAGATCGCGATCAGCAGCACGACGGGGGAGAAATCCATGCCCCCGGCCGGCGGCAGGATGCGCCGAATCGGGCGCAGCAGAGGCTCGGTCAGGACATGGATCGCCTGGCCCACCGAACGCACGGCCGGGCTGTAGGGATTGACCACATTAAAGGCGACCAGCCAGGACAATACCGCGGCGACGATCAGCACCCAGGTATAGAGGCCGAGAATCAGGTCGATGGTTTGGACGAGGGCGATCATAGGGTCCATCCGGGGGGAATCCCCTGCCGATGTAGGGTCTTCCACGCCCGCGCGCAACCCGCTTGACAGCGACATCCGGTTTCGACATTGTTCGCGCCTCGCAAGCGGCGGGCATGGGGCTGTAGCTCAGTTGGGAGAGCGCCTCGTTCGCAATGAGGAGGTCAGCGGTTCGATCCCGCTCAGCTCCACCATCGCCCGGCTTGCGGTTTTCTGACATCGAAGTCGGTTTGGGTCGGAAGGTCGCTTGGTCGATCCGGGCGGGCTCATTCGTGGCCATTCTCCTGTCGCCAATCCCACGGTACCTGGAATTCGCCTTGCCACAGGCCGATCTTTTCAGCCCGGGCCGCGTCCTCCTCGGCGGTGTAGCGGAGCGAGCGGTGCCGATAGGCTAAAGCCCAGCCGCTCTTGACCATTGCGCTGCCGATGTCGGTCCCGTCGACACGGCAGAGGGCGACCATCCGGTCATATTGATCGCGCTCCACCGGCTCGCAGACTACTTGCCCATAGCCGACGAGCCCGGACAGGAAGGATGTCGCCTGGGCGCCGCAGCGGTAGGAAAGGCCGTCGCGATTCGTGCAGGCCTGGTCTCCCTCGGGGGCGTCGATGCCCAAAAGGCGGACGCGGCTGCCCTCGAAATCCAGCGTATCGCCGTCGATCACCCAGGCCGGGCCGGTGATGGTCCCGTCGGCGGTGATCTCGGTTGGGCCGAAGCGGCCCACCAATCCGTGCCAGATGCGGCCGTCGAGAAGCCCCTC
The DNA here is from genome assembly GCA_041915065.1 of Zavarzinia sp. Taxonomy (GTDB): domain Bacteria; phylum Pseudomonadota; class Alphaproteobacteria; order Zavarziniales; family Zavarziniaceae; genus Zavarzinia. Next base: position 2,865 of record JAYSCC010000313.1, on the reverse strand, counting down.
CAGGCCGCCGTACTGCTCGAACTTCGTGATGGCGAGCAGGATAACGGCGAATATCAGCATGAGCGTGCGGATGCGTCGGTACAGCCGCCAACGGCGCCGCCGGAATCCCCGCAGCCGCCGGTGCGGCGTGCCGGAGCGATGGGGCCGGGCGATCCGGTCGGCATCGCGGATGATGTCGAAGGCGCTCTCGCGACGTGGCTCTTTCATGCCTCCGAGCTTCCGCCGCCTCGGTTAAACCCGATTTAACCCGGCCCGAGGTCGGCGCCGCGACGCCGTGCCGCGCCCCATGCCGCACCTCATGTCACGGCACTGTCACGCCCTCGCGCTAGACGGATCGCCGTCTTTCAGGGGGCGGCGATGGCGGAATTGGGCGACCAGCCGGTGATTCACGAGGGGGCGCGGGTGGTCGAGTCGACGCTCGGCCGCTATGTCGAAATCGGGGCGCGCAGCCTGATCCAGGAATGCCGTTTCGGCGACTACAGCTACACGGATGCCGATTCGAACATCGTCTATACGACCGTCGGCAAATTCTGCTCGATCGCGGCGATGACTCGGATCAACCCGGGCAATCACCCGACTTGGCGCGCCGCCCAGCATCACTTCACCTACCGTGCCCGGAAGTACGGGCTGGCGAAAACCGACGAGGCCGAATTCTTCGATTGGCGGCGCCAGCACCACGTCACCATCGGCCATGACGTCTGGATCGGCCATGGTGCCATCATTCTGGCCGGCAACGACATCGGCACTGGTGCGGTGGTCGCTGCCGGTGCGGTGGTGAGCAAGCCGGTGGCACCCTATACGATCGTCGCCGGCGTGCCGGCCCGCCCGCTCAAACGCCGCTTCGAACCGGCGGTGGCGGAACGCCTCATGGCGCTCGCCTGGTGGGATTGGCCGCACGAGAGATTGCAGGCGGCGCTGCCCGATTTCCGCGCCCTGCCGATCGACGCCTTCATCGAGAAATACGCCTGAACGGTCAGAGGTGCGGCGCGGTCGGCGAAAGTTCGCCCGGCCGCGGATAGCGGCGCAGCGGCGAATAATCGACCTTCCAGACGTCGAGCTCGAAGAGCTGGCCGCCCTCGTCGAGGAACAGAGTGAAGGCGACCGGGACATCGTCCTCGTCCCGCGCCCACAGGGGCTCGGTCATCCGGCCGACGTCATGCACGCCGCCCTGGCGCCGGATGAAGCGCAGCGACCCCATGCCGCCGTCCGGCATTTCCTTGACCCGGGCGCGGGCCAGCGCCTCGGTCGAGACCAGGGCGCGGTCGAGGTCGAAGGCTTGGGCCAAGGCAGCGATCACCGCCTTTTCCTCGACCCGCAGGGGGCGCAATGGGCGATCGCGGAGCAGCGGCAGATAGGCGTCGCGCTCGAGGTCGAAGGGGCGGTCGCGAACCGGAGTCATGTCCGCCTCCTGGCGCCGGCCACGCCGAGGGTGCCACGCGACGATGCGCGTGTCCCCGAAAGGGCGAGGATGGGACGGACGTGAACCATGGAACCGGGAACTCCGCTTCGACGATGGCGCGATCCTGCGCCCGCCGGCGGGGCCCGTCCTGGATCTAGATCAAAGCGGGTTCATCGGGGCAGCAGCGCAGCGCCTCGGCCAGGCGCGACAGGCCCCGGGCGAGTTCGCCGTGGTCGGCGGCGGCGGACAGGCTGATCCGGATCGCTTCCGGCGGATAGACGCGGCCGACCTGGAAAGCAGTGGCGGGCGCGACATGGACGCCCAGGGCACGCGCCGCCTCCACCACATCGTCGGCCCGACGGCCGTTCTCGATCTTCAGCCAGACATGGAAGGAGCGGATGCGCCCCTCGCGCGGGCCGGGCAGTTCCAGCAGCCGCTCGGCGATTTCGTTGCGCGCCGCGATTTCGGTGATCTGCCAGCGGGTCAGGCGTTCGGCCGTGCCGTCGCCGATCCAGCGGGCGACGATCTCGGCCATCAGGGGCGGCGCCATCAGGGTGGTCGCCCGCATGGTCTCGGTCGCGGGATCGACCAGGCGCTTGGGCAGCGCCATATAGCCGACCCGGAGCCCGGGCATCAGCGCCTTGGAGACCGAGGTGACGAAGATCGTATGCTCGGGCGCCAGCATGGCCAGCGGGGTATAGCCGGGGGCCAGGAAGCCGTGCACGTCGTCCTCGACCATCAGGGCGTCGTGGCGCATGGCGACCTCGGCGATCTCTCGCCGCCGCTCCTCGCTCATCACCGCGGTGGTCGGGTTCTGGATCGATGGGGTCAGATAGACGAAGCGACGGCCGCCGCCCCGGCAGGCCGCCTCCAGCGCGTCCGGCCGCATGCCTTCTTCGTCCAGGGCCACCGGCTCCAGCACCAGGCCGAGGCGGCGGGCGAGGGAGGTCAGGCCGGGATAGGCCAGCGCCTCGGTCAGCAGCACGTCGCCCGGGCGGGCCACGGTCATCAGGGCGATGGTCTGGGCATTCTGGCAGCCGGCGGTGACCACCACCCGGTCGGGCGTGGTCTGGACCCCAGAGCGGCGCATCCAGGCCGCACCGGCGGCGCGATGGGCGGGGGCGCCGGCCGGGAACTGATAGCCCATGACCGGGCCGAGGTCGGCCTGGGCCGCCATATGGGCGAGCGTCGCCTGCAGGGCTTCGAGCTGCGGCCCCATGGCCGGGCGATTGACCGAGAGATTGATCATGCCGCCGACTGGGCGGTCGTGGTCGATGCCGACCAGCCCGCCGCTGCCCGGCTTGGTGACATCGGGGCCGCGCACGAAGGTGCCGCGGCCCACGGTGCCGTCGGTCAGGCCGCGGCGCGCCGCCTCGGCATAGGCCCGCGTCACCGTGCCGATGGTGACACCGAGACGCACGGCCAAGTCGCGGTGGGTGGGCAGCCGGCTGCCTGGCGGCAGGATG